>DASZOW010000694.1:0-10565 GCA_035550615.1 Puia sp. | reverse complement strand
CTTATGATGCTCGTTCTCTCCTTTGCACTCGATATTCAGATTGCAACGCGCCCCATCTGAAAACGATTTAAAGAAATGAAAGAACATCTCCGTCGGCATCTCGCCGATCCTTTCCCGCCGAAACTCCGCATTCCATACCAGCCAGTTTCGACCGCCGAAATCGATCAGCACCTTGGCATCCGCCTCATCCATCGGTAAGGCGAACCCATACCGCTCCATTCCCCTCTTGTCGGCAAGCGCCTTCGCAAACGCCTCGCCCAGCGCAATACCCGTGTCCTCGATCGTATGGTGTTCGTCGATATGCAGATCGCCGTCGACGCGAACGCCGAGATCCATCTTGCCATGCCGCGCGATCTGGTCCAGCATATGATCAAAAAAACCAAGCCCCGTCGACACCGCCGCCTTTCCGCTGCCATCGACAGTGAGCTCTATATGTATCCTGGTCTCGCTGGTGTTGCGGTCATGTACTACCCGCCGCAGACCTAATTTGAAGAATTCGTAGATCTTGCTCCATTCAGCCGTTTCCAACGCCACACTGCCCTCCAATTCCTTTCGGGCATCGCTGATCTCCGCCCCGCCCAGCCCGGGTTCATTGTTCAACCAGATCGCCTTGCATCCCAGGTTCTTGGCTAGTTGCACATCCGTGATCCGGTCCCCTATCACAAAAGAATTCCCGAGATCATAACCCGGATTCCCGATATATTTCGTCAGCATCGCCGTTCCCGGCTTGCGGGTAGGCGCCTTCTCCAACGGAAAGGTCCGGTCGATGTACACATCGCCGAACACGATCCCCTCGCCTTCCAGCGTCCTCAGCACAAAATCCTGCACCGGCCAGAAGGTATCCTCCGGAAAGCTCTTCGTTCCCAACCCGTCCTGGTTGGTAACCATCACTAATTCGAAATCGAATTCCCGGGCGATCCGCCCCATAAACTCAAAAACACCCGGATAAAAGACCAGTTTCTCGAAAGAGTCGATCTGGTAGGTGGGGGGCGCCTCCCTGATCAAAGTACCATCCCTGTCAATAAATAAGATCCTCTTCATCCGCCAAAGATAAGTGCCGCCAATGCGCCGTCAAAAAATCAATTCGCCGGCTTGTTCGCGGCTCTGACCGCTTTCACCTGCGCCACGGTAACCGCCGAAGCCTTATTCCCAAAACTATTACGGACATACGTCAACACATCGGCGATCTCCTGATCCGTAAGATCGGGATGCGGCGCCATCACGCCATTAAAGCTGTCGCCGTCGATGTCGACCCCCTTGAGCCCGTTGAGCACGATCTTGATCAGCGCCGTTTTATTTCCCAGCACCTGCCTGGTCTTGATCAGCGGCGGATTCATATTGGGAACTCCACTGGCATCGGCCTGATGGCAAGGCAGGCATTGTTGCAGATAAACCAGCTTACCGCGGGCGATCGAAGCCTGCAGGCCGCCCTGGGCGGGAGTCCAAGAGATCGCGGGCTTATTCGTAAGGCTCATCGCCCCGATGGCCAGCACAGAGATAATAAGGATGTGCTTCATGTAGATTATTTGTTGTAGGATATTTTCCAGACAGCTCCAAGCTTGGTATCGCTCGTTACATAGATCGATCCATCGGGACCCTGTGCCAGGCCGCACGGACGCTGCTCCGCCTTGCTCGGCGAAATATTCGCCGGTCCGCCGGCAAAATTATCCGCGAACACTTCCCATTTACCGGTAGGCTTCCCATTCTCAAAAGGCACAAAGACCACATAAAAACCTTGTTGCGGCTCCGGGGCCCGGTTCCATGATCCATGGAAAGCGACAAAGGCCCCGTTCTTATATTTGGCCGGGAATTGATCACCGGTATAGAAAAGCAACCCATCGGGCGCCAGATGTCCCGGAAAGGCTAATACCGGGTCCTGGTATTTTTCCTCGGGTCCCTTTTTGCCGTCACCGCCATATTCCGGGTTCAACAACTGCTTGTGCTGAAACTGGTCATAAAAAATATAGGGCCAGCCGCAGTTCGAACCCTTATGCAGCTCATACATACATTCGGCCGGCAATTCGGCGCTTTGCTTGTCATTCCAATACTGCGGATAAAGCGAGCTCAGCTGGTCACGTCCATGCTGCATCACAAAAAGGCTGTTCGTCTGTCTGTTCCAGTCGAACCCTACCACATTGCGCAGACCCGTGGCATAATGATGATCATCGCCGTATGTCTGGTCGGGCTTGTCCGCCTTGAACTGCCAAATGCCGCCGGCGGAATCGAGGATCGGGCACGGCTTCCGACCGGGAGATCCTTTCGTCCTGTCCACCAGCTGACAGGCATTCGAATACGCCCCGATATTCACATATAAATTCCCGCTATAATCCAGCGTGATCGCCTTCGGCTGATGCTCTCCCCTGGCGAGCAGACCCATCACGATCCTCTCCGGCTTTTCGGGATCGATCACATTGGCATTGCGGTCCAGCTTATACCGGTAGACATCCTCATCGGACGATGCATACAGGTACCCGTTACGAATAGCCATTCCGGTTCCCCTGTAATTCCCAAAACCGGTGATCTTATCCGCCTTTCCGTCGCCATTAGTATCCTGAAGCCGGTAAATGCCTTTCCCATCCTTCAGTTTGGCCAGCTTGATAAAAACAACTCCGTTGGGGGCTACGGCTATGTGGCGTACCTGGCCGAAATCCCCTACTACGGCCACGGCTTTGAATCCGGCCGGTAATTTCAGCTGCGGCATCGCAGTGGGCGCAGCATTAGCGCCATTTCCCGGATGTTTCCCATCGCCGCCGCCGGCAAATGCCGTCGATACGGTCAGACATAATGCCGTGAATCCCAAAAAAGATTTACGTAGTAGCGTTTTCGATTGATTTGGTTCCATATCGTTAATAATTAGCGTCCGTAATTTAGCCCAAAAAAACAGCCCGGATTCACTAATTTTTATCTTAGATTTTCCAGGTCTTTAGCACACTTACCAATTCCTGGTTCTCTTTTTCCGATCCCACGGTTATGCGCAGACAACCCGCACACAGCTCCACCTTGCTCCTGTCACGGACAACGATCCCAGCATCCAGCAAAAATTCATAGATACCGCGCGCATTGTCCGTTTTGACCAGCAAAAAATTAGCATCACTGGGATATACCGTCCGGACGATCGGCAAAGCGGTCAGATCCTGACGAAGCTGCTCCCGTAAATTTACCAGGGTCCGGATCATATCGTTGACCTGCCCGACGTCTTCCAGCGCTTTCAAGACCAGCTCCTGTGTCGCCTGGCTGATATTATAGGGAGGCTTTACTTTGTTATAAACATCTATAATCGCTGCGCTTGCAAATGCCATACCGAGGCGGAGGCCGGCCAGCCCCCAGGCCTTGCTCATGGTTTGCAACACCACCAGGTTGGGATAATCGCTCAGCTCCTGGATAAAGCTCCGGTGCCGTGAGAAATTGATATACGCCTCGTCGATCACCACCAAACCGGGAAAATTGTTCAGGATGACCTCGATATCCTGCCGGTTCATGGAATTTGCCGTCGGATTGTTGGGACTACAGATCCAGATCAGCTTGGTGTGCTCATCCACCAGGTTCTCCAGGTGAACCAGGTCGAGCTGGAAATCGTCGAGCAGCGTGGCGCGCCTGACCTCCACATCGTTGATCTGTGCGCTCACCTCGTACATCCCGTATGTCGGCGGATTGATGATGACATTATCCTTACCCGGCACACAAAACGCGCGGAACAGCAGATCGATACATTCGTCGCTTCCATTGCCCAGAAAGATATGCTCCGGACCGATCCCTTTGATCCTGGAGATGGCCTCCTTGACCTTCCATTGATGCGGATCGGGATATCGGTTGTACCACTTCGTTAGCGGAGAACCCAGCGAGTTCTCGTTGGCATCGATAAAGACCCTGGCCTCTCCCTTGAATTCGTCCCTTGCCGACGAATAAGGCACCAGGGATCGAATATTGTCGCGTAAAAGTTTATCAAGATTGAACATAAGTCGGTTTTAACGTAATTCTTCCACCCGCACGCCGACGGCCCGCGCATGCGCTTCCAGCCCTTCTGCTTCGGCCATCCGCCGGACCGTGTCCCCGATCCCATTCAGCCCTTCCCGGCTCAGCTGCTGGAAGGTGATCTTTTTGACAAAACTATCGAGGCTCACCCCGCTGTAAGCCCGGGCATAGCCATTGGTCGGCAGCACATGATTGGTGCCGCTGGCATAATCTCCTACGCTCTCCGGCGAAAAATGTCCAAGGAAGACCGAACCCGCATTCACCACCCCTTCGGCCAGCGTCTCTGCATCGGCGCAGGCCAGGATCAAATGCTCGGGGGCATAATCGTTTAGCAGATCTAAGGCCTGTTGCGCATTGCGCACCACGAATGCCCTGCTGTTCTTTAACGCCTTATGTGCTATATCGGCCCGTGGCAATTCATTCATCTGCAGCTCCACCGTTGCCAGTACCGCATCGATCATCTCGAGGTCCGTACTTACCAGCACTACCTGGCTGTCCGCCCCATGCTCGGCCTGCGAAAGAAGATCTGCAGCGACAAAACCGGGATAGGCGGTCTCATCCGCATATACCGCCACCTCGCTGGGTCCCGCGGGCATATCGATAGCAACCCCATCGCGCTGCACCAGCTGCTTGGCGCAGGTCACATACTGATTGCCGGGTCCGAATATCTTATAGACCGCGGGGATCGACTCTGTCCCATAAGCCATAGCGGCGATAGCCTGTACCCCGCCGACGGCAAAGATCCTCGTTACGCCCACCAGTGTAGCTGCATACAGGATCGCCGGATGTAACCTTCCCTGCCTGTCCGGCGGCGAACAAAGCACGATCTCCCGGCATCCCGCGATCTTCGCGGGTATCGCCAGCATCAGCAACGTGGAGAAAAGCGGGGCCGTCCCACCCGGAATATATAAGCCCACCTTTTCAATGCCTACCGACCGGCGCCAACACCGCACCCCGGGCATCGTCTCCACCGAGGATTCATGGCGCAATTGCAATTGATGAAAGGTCTGGATATTTTGCGCCGCCTGCCGGATCGCCATCTTAAGGGCTTCATCGAGACCCGCCGCACCCGCAGCGATCTCCTCGGCGCTCAGCTCCAATACGTCCCGCGCGGATTTGTCGAACTCCAACGAGAACCGGCGAACCGCGGCATCCCCGTCCCGGCGTACCTCCGCAAGTATCCCCGCCACTTTCTGTTCCAGGCTGCGGGTGTCCAATACGGGCCGGCGCAGCCAACCCCCGGCCGGCGCGGCAGATTCCTTTCTTATGTCTATAACTTCCATTAGATAACCATTTTTTCGATCGGCACCACCAGGATACCCTGTGCGCCCGCATCTTTTAGTTTTTCGATGATGTCCCAAAAATCATTTTCGCTGAGCACACTGTGGACACTGCTCCAACCCGCCTCGGCCAGCGGCAGCACCGTCGGGCTCTTCATGCCAGGCAGCAGCCTGATGATCTCCGTCACTTTATCGTTGGGCGCATTCAACAGCACATACTTGTTATTACGCGCCTTCTTTACAGCCCGGATGCGGAACAGGAACTTCTCCAGCAGTTGCTGCTGGTCTGCCCCGAGCGACTCGTTGCGAACAAGCACCGCCTGCGACCGCAACACCGTCTCCACCTCGCGCAGCCCATTCATGAACAACGTGCTCCCGCTGCTCACCAGGTCCACAATGGCATCCGCCAACCCGATCCCCGGCGCGATCTCCACCGAACCGCTGATCTCCTGGATCTCCGCCTGTACGCCATGCTTGTCCAGGTATTGCTGCACCAATACGGGATAGCTGGTCGCGATCCGCTTGCCCCTCAGATATTCCACACTTTCGTAGTGTTCATTACGCCCCACGGCCACGGAAAGCCGGCATTTTCCAAATCCCAGCTGCTCGACGATCACCGCTCGCTTGTTCTTTTCATACAGGACATTCTCCCCCACGATCCCGATATCGGCCACCGCATCCTCGACATACTGCGGAATATCGTCATCCCGCAGAAAATAGACCTCCATGGGAAAATTATCGCACTCTGCTTTCAGCTTGTTGACCCCGTTCTTGAGGTCGATGCCACAATCTTTTAAGAGCCTGACACTGTCGTCATACAGCCGGCCCGATTTCTGAATAGCGATCTTTAATTTATTCATAACATTGTTAAAATAAGGAAGGCCTACCTTGCGGTAAGCCCTCTAATGATTTATGTCTGGACAAAACATCACCGGCCTACCCCATCGGGAAGAAAAAATGGTGATGATGATGTCTGTTGTTTAACATTGCGGCCCAAAATTAATGTCGAAAACCCAATGTCCAAAATTTAATTTTATAATTGCCGCGTCCCGCTCATCTGGTCCTGCACCCGGTGCAACTCGGAACGCGCATGCCGGTACCCGACATAAAAGTAGATCGCCAGCGCCAAAAAGATAATTGCCAGGATGAATACAATGACTAACCACGTCTTCAGCATCCCCTTTCCGGCGTCGGCCCCCGTCCCGCCGCTGGCCCCCGTCCTCTTCCTCCAACCACGACGCCGGACAGCCGGCGTCTCCCGCACCCTGGCCTCGATCTGCTCCCGCGTTCCCGGTGGCGGCGCTATCTCATGTTCGATGGCAAACAACTCCAGCTGATACTCGAATTCCGATAACGCCAACCCTAGCTCGGGATAATGCGGCAGCAGTTGCTCGAACTCCTCCCGCTCGCCTGGCGTAGCTAACCCCAATGCATAGCTCTCGACGATCCCGCTTTGTATATACAATTCTATGTTCACCGAAGTAAAACCATTAAATAATTCAGCACCATCACCCCGAGCAGCCCCACCAGCGACACGATCGTCTCCATCAGCGACCAGGACCGGAGCGTATCCTTGATGGAAAGATTGAAATATTCCTTGAACAACCAGAAACCGCTGTCATTGACATGCGAGAACATCAGGCTTCCCGCGCCCACCGATAACACCATCAGATTTGGATCCACATGCAGCCGGTTCATCAATGGCAGGATAATGCTCGCCGCCGTCAGACCCGCCACGGTCGCCGAACCGAGACAGACCCGGATGATCGCCGCCATTAGCCATCCCAGCACCAGGGGATGGATCGGCCAGCCTTGCAATACGGAAGCGATCTCCTTGCTCACCCCGCTCACGGTGAACACCTCCTTTAATGCCCCGGCGCCAGCCACGATCAGCAGGATCACTGCGACATCCTTGACCGCATCCTCATAGATGTGCATTACCTTCCTGATCGTCATTCCGCAACGGAGTCCAAGCGTATAAGTCGCCAGGCCGATAGCTAACACAAGGATAATGGACGCATCTCCTAAAAACGCCATCACGGACTGCCCGCCGGACGACAAATGAACCACCATCGGCAGGATCGTCGTCAGCATCAGCAGCAACACCGGCAAAAGCGCGGTTAGCAAACTAACGCCAATACCCGGCAGCTTGTCTGCAGGCTTTTCGGCTGCCACCAGTCCTTCCAGCGGAGAGGAGACGATATGTTTCAACGTCCGGGAATAGACAGGCCCTGCCAGGATGATCGCCGGGACCGCGATCGTCATCCCGTATAACAACGTCTTGCCCATATTGGCATGGAACTGTGTCACCAAAGCGGCGGGCGAAGGATGCGGCGGCAGGAATCCATGCGTCACCGACAACGACGCCAGCATCGGCAGACCGATATAAACAGCCGGTAATTTGTATTTATAAACTACGGAGAAGATCAGCGGCACCATCAACACAAAACCCACATTATAAAAAAGCGGGATGCCGATAATGAAACCTGTGACCATCAGCGCCCATTGGATGTTCTTTTCCCCGAATGCCTTCATCATCCACATGGCGATCCGCTGCGCGCCGCCGCTTTCGGCAACGATCTTTCCCAACATCGCCCCGAGCACGATGACGATCGCCAGCTGCCCAAGCGTGTCGCCGATACCCGTATACACCGAACCGGCAATCTTGTCAAAAGGTATCCCCAATAACAAGCCGGTGATGATCGAGACAAACAAAAAAGCCAGAAAAGCGTTGACCTTCCCCCAGGAGATCAGGACTACCAGAAGCAGGATACCAAAAAGAACAAGCAGTAGTTGCATAAAATGTATAGTGGTGCGGCCGCGCCGCGTCTAATGCGAATCCCGGCTCACCTCCGATCCCGACCCACCCCTGAGAAAATCGAGGTCGGCGCCCAGATGCGCCTGCTGAACATGCTCCCGGTAAAGTTGGACATACCCCCGGGCCGGACCCGCGCCCCCCGGCGCCGACCAGTCCGACTTCCGCAAGGCCAGCTCCTCATCGGAAACATCCAGGTGCAGCCGCCGCGCCTCTACATCCAGCTCGATCCAATCGCCATTCTTCACCAGCGCCAACATGCCGCCGATCGCCGATTCCGGCGACACATGAAGAACCACCGTACCATACGCCGTCCCGCTCATCCGGCCATCCGAAATACGTACCATATCCGTTACGCCCTGCTCCAGCAGCTTCTTCGGCAGGGTCATATTCCCCACCTCCGGCATGCCCGGATAACCCACCGGCCCTACGTGTTTCAACACCATCACGCTGGAAGCATCGATCTCCAACGCGGGATCGTCTATCCGCTTATGATAGTCTTCGATATTTTCGAATACCACGGCCCTGCCCCGATGTTTCATCAACGCCGGCGTCGCTGCCGACGGTTTGATCACGGCGCCATCCGCAGCCAGGTTACCGCGCAACACGGCAATCCCTCCATGCTCGATCAGCGGATCGGAAAAAGCCGCGATCACCTCGCGGTTATAGCAAACAGCCTTCCCGGAAATATTCTCCGCGTGCGTATGGCCGTTCACCGTCATCACATCCAGATCGAGCAGCGACCGCAGCTCATTCAGGATCACCGGCAAGCCGCCCGCATAATAAAAGTCTTCCATGAGAAACCGGCCCGAAGGCATAAGATTCAGCAGGAGTGGGACTCCGCTGCCCAGCCGGTCGAAATCCGCCAGTTCCAGCGGCACGCCGATCCGCCCCGCAATAGCCGTAAGATGAATGATAAAATTCGTGCTTCCGCCCACAGCTGCATTGACCTTGATGGCATTCTCGAAGGAGGTCCGCGTCAGCACGGAAGACAGCCGCAGATCCTCGCGCACCATCTCGACGATCCGCCGCCCGGAAAGCTGGGCCAGCACCTTCTTCCGCGAATCCACCGCCGGTATCGCAGCGGCCCCGGGCAAGGTCAGCCCGAGGGACTCTACCATACAAGCCATCGTCGAAGCCGTACCCATCGTCATGCAATGTCCGGGACTGCGCGACATACAGCTCTCCGCCTGCAGATACTCCGCATCGGAAAGAACGCCGGTCTTCCGCTCCTCCTCGAATTTCCAGACATGCGTACCGGATCCGATATCCTTACCCTGGAACTTTCCATTCAGCATGGCGCCGCCCGGCACTACCAGCGTCGGCAGATCCACGCTGCATGCTCCCATCAATGTCGAGGGCGTCGTCTTGTCGCACCCCGTCAGCAATACCACCCCGTCTATCGGGTTGCCGCGTATCGACTCTTCAGCATCCATGCTCGCCAGGTTTCGAAAAAGCATGGCCGTAGGCTTGAGCAGGGTCTCGCCCAACGACATAATAGGAAATTCCAGGGGAAATCCGCCGGCTTCAAATACGCCGCGCTTCACCGACTCGGCGATATCGCGTAAATGCGCATTGCAGGGGGTCAGCTCGGACCAGGTATTGCAGATGCCGATCACCGGCCGGCCATCAAAAAGGTCCTCGGGAAAACCCTGGTTCTTCATCCAGCTGCGGTAGATAAAACCCATCTTATCGGTTTTTCCAAACCAATTCCGGCTTCTGAGATCTTTCATTCGCCGAATATAGCTAATCTTCCGCTTTCATGTATTGCTTGTAACTGTCGCTGATATAGACCAGGATGTCTACATTGGCCGCCTTGCGGCAATAATCGTAGGAGGGGCGATAACGACGCATGAAGTCTTTAAGCGAATCTCCCTTTAAATGGGTGATCTTGGCGACATAGTCCTTGTTGTACCGGGAATCCACATAATAATCTTCTTCCTCCTTGGCCAGCCGCTTCTCGAGATGGATCCGCTGTTTGGCCGCACTGGACGAGTTCCGGAAGATATTCATCGTGATGCCCACCCCATCCCCGCCCTGCCTGTCCCTGGCAAAACGCGGGGTGTTCTCATGGTCGTATACCCACGCATATTCCTTGCGCCGGTCCATAGAATCCAGCTGGTAATTGCTGAACTGCCCTACCCGCACGGCCTGCAGCTCCTGCGGCCGGATATCCAGGTAGATGGGGCAGTTGGCCGTCAATAACGAAGCCGTCACGGTCAGGGTGTCCGCCACATAACCCACCGAAGAAAAAGCAATATGGTCGCCGGGAGCGGCCGGGATCCGATAGCTGCCGTCCTCGTCGGAAAGATCATACCGCTGCTGTGAAATGTTATGGATACTGACGGACAGCAGCGTTTCCGTGCTGTTCTTCTTGTAGACCGTGCCGGTCAGGAATTGCTGGCCCCACCCATGAAAAGGGAGCACTAAGAAAAAAATTAGTGAATAGATGACGTATCGCATAAATCGGTCAGGAGTGCGGCAAGATAGGTTTATTC
>DASZOW010000693.1:0-2447 GCA_035550615.1 Puia sp. | reverse complement strand
AGGACTGGCAAAAGGCGGTAAGCTTTAAGAATATAAAGATCCGGGAGCTATAAGCCGCGGCTTTAAACCCTCAATGATCCCCTGAACCCACGGGCGGCATAATAGGAGTCCGCGCCATTATGATACAAGAATACGGTATCATACCGACGATCGCAAAAAAGGGCGCCTTTTAGTTTCCGGATGGCGGGTGGTGTCTTTACCCAGCTGGATGTTTTCAGATCGAAGTTTCCAAGCTGCTGCAGCTCCCGGTATTGCTCCTCCGTCAAAAGCTCGATGCCCATAGCGGTCGCCATATCGATCACGCTGTTCGCCGGCTTATTTTCCTTTCGAGCGTCCAGGGCTTCCCGGTCGTAGCAAAGGCTTCTGCGGTCCTTGGGGCTTTCCGCCGAGCAATCGTAGAAAACGTATTCACCCGTCTTTTTATCATGGCCGACGACATCCGGCTCGCCGCCGGTGCTTTCCATCTCCTGGAGCGACCACAGTTTCCCGGCATTGTCCTCCAGCCTTGCCTGTACGTCGGCCCATTTGAGCCCCTTGTGACGGCTCATGTTCTTCTCGAAGCGGGTTTTGAGCGTATCGAGCAGCGCTCCCCGTTGCGCTGATGTTAGTTTCTTATTCATGGTCATAAATAAAGGTGAAAATACCAATATTTATGAATTCCTCGCAATCATCGGCGCCGCATAGTGGGCCAACGTCATCACCGTCACCTGGGGATTCACTCCAAGGCTTGTCGGGAATACACTGGCATCGCATACAAAGAGGTTCTCGAAACCAAACACCTTGAACCCCTCATCCACCACTCCCGTGGCCGGATCATTGCTCATCACATTACCACCCTGCGGATGCCCGGTGCCGGTGGAAATATCTCTGGAAGACTTGACGTCTTTCCGCAGATTGTCCTTCAATTGCTGCACCGTCGTATACTCGTAATAAGTATAGGTGTTGGGCATCACCCGCACCGCGCCGCCGCCTGAAAGATATATTTCAGCCGCCTTTTCCAGACCCTCCATCAGGCTGTCGAAATCATCCTCCGTCGGGACATAGTTGATATCCCTCCCCAGCAGCCCCGCCGCCTTTACCTCCGCATTCGAAGCCGTACCCACGAGTATACCGGTACAAGCCATATTCCCGTATTGATGCATATTATGGAAATGCTGATCGAACCAGCCTGGCATTGCCGTGGATTGGAACATGGGCGGGTTGAACCATGTCTCCATCACAAAGCTGCGGTTCTCTGTTTTTAGGAAATGAGAGATCTGAAGCCCCTCATAAGAACGGATAGGGTCTTTAAAAGCCGCCGTTATCTGCGAGCCCAGGTTGAAGGCCAGCTTTTTCCCCGCATTAGCGATCCCCAGCCTGGATTTCAGCAGCAATATGCTGGAAGAGATCGCACCGGCGGAAGACACGAAGGTATTGCCTTTGATCGTCAGCTTCCGGCCGCTCTTGAATTGCCCCGTCAGCGAAACGATGCGCCCACCCTTCCTGTTGAATTTTATAGCTTCGCAACCCGCTATGATCTCCAGCCTGTCGGGATAAGCCAGCTGCGCCTGCGGCAGGATGGTATCCAGCATCGACAGCTTTCTACCGAACTGGCACCCGATATTACAATAGCCGCATCCTATACAGCCGTCTATATTCGCCATCACGGAATCCAATTCAGGCTTGCCATATCCCATTTTTGCACAGGCGGCCGAAAAAAGGCTTCCACCCGGATTGAGGTATTTGTCGATGGTCATATCCGGCGTATGCGCCACCCGCATCAATTTATACACTTCCTTCATGGACTGTTGATATTTTACCCGGTCGATCCCAATACCCATCTCATCGATCCATCTGTCGAGGATATAATCCGGCGTCTCGAAACAGACCGCATTGTTCACTACCGTAGAGCCCCCCACGCAGCTGCCCTGGAAGACCTGGAACCGGAAATCACGGGAAAGCTGCAGCGCCCCATCCGCATAGAGACGGGATACCATATCCACCTCATCGGCCGTATAGGTAGACGGCAGCTCCAATTCTCCCCGCTCCACCATCAGGACCTTTCGGCCCATGCCGACAAGCTGGTGGGCAAGGATGGACGCCCCGGCGCCCGATCCCACGATGACCACGTCCGCGGTGATCTCATTGGTAGCAAAGTCGGACTCGCCCAGCACTTTGAGCGAAGCGCTTTGCGAATGCCCCGTCGGAAAATGAGGATCGGGAAATTGTTTTTTCCGGTCGTCCAGATCCAGCCTGCTCAAAAACGGTAAATAGCCAATGCTTGGATGTACCCGGATGTCGCTATAATATCCCATATAGCACAGCTGTTTCGACATCCGGATAGCAGCCTGGATCAGCCGCACCCACCAGTCGGGCATCATCCGGAAGTTGGGAGCTATCAGGAACCGTTTCTTCAAAAAATTTAGCCGGTCGTCCGGCAGCATCTGGCTCAGCGGAACATGCAGGGA
>DASZOW010000692.1:0-4911 GCA_035550615.1 Puia sp. | reverse complement strand
AGAAGCGATTGGGGAAAAAGGGGAAGGCCGCGGGGACGGGTCAACGCAGGAAGGGGGCGGTGCAGAAGCGGCAGGAGGCGGCAGCAAGGAAGAAGAAAGGGGCCGCGGAGGCAAGGCGGCAGGCAGCGGCAAGACAGGAATCGCCGGCGGTAGCAAGGAAGAAGACGGCAGAGGAACGGAAGGCGGCGGCGCAGAAGAAGAAAGAGCAGGAGGCGGAGGCAAAACGGGAAGCCGCGGAGGCCGCCAAGAAGGCGGCTATCGAGGTGAAGATGTATCCCTCGCTGTTCGTGATCTCGCTGCGCTACCTGGTTTCGCTCGAGAAGATCGATGCGGTGATGAAAAAGCATGTTGCGTTTCTCGACAAGCATTTTGCCGTCGGAGATTTTTTGGTGTCGGGACGGCAGGTGCCACGAACGGGCGGCATCATCGTCGCCAGAGCAAAGGATCGGGCATCGGTGGAGCGGATCATGAAACAGGATCCTTTGCTGAAGGGCCAGCTGGCCAGTGTGGACATTGTTGAATTTACGGCGAGCAAGATGGATAAGGGGTTCGATAAATTATTGCGGAGGGGGCGGGGGTAGTCGGTGGCGGGTATGCGAGGGGGCGGAGATGAGTCAGGTGGCAGGTATGCGAGGGGCCGGAGGTGAGTCAGGTGGCATGGGATTTTTACCGGTTGCGAAAAAATTGGCTTATGCCTAGTAAGAAGGCTGGACCCATAGATGTCAAAGGGGCTCCGCGGTCGGCCATGCCCAAAGCGGTATCGCCCATGCTGGCCACGCTGGTGGACAGTGCGCCTGAAGAGGAGGGTTGGATCTATGAGGTCAAATGGGATGGCTATAGGGCGGTGGCGATGTGTGATAAAAAGAAGGTGCAGCTGCTGTCGCGGAACAACAAATCCTTTGACGACAAATTTTATCCCATACATGAAGCGTTGACTGCGCTGGGGCTTCGGGCGGTGCTGGACGGAGAGATCGTGGTGCTCAAGCCGGATGGGGCGTCCAGTTTCGGCGCATTGCAGAACTGGCGAAGCGAGGCCGACGGGGAGCTGATCTACTATGTCTTCGACGTCCTGTGGCTGGATGGACATAACCTTATGGGCTGGCCGCTGGATCGACGGCGCGCCTTGTTGTCGCGGCTTTTGCCGGCTTCGGGCCCCATTCGGGAGAGCCACAGTTTCGATACCACCGCTAAGCAGTTTCTGGCCGAAGCGGCAAAGATGGGTTTGGAAGGGATGATCGCCAAACGGAGGGACAGCCTGTACAAGCCGGGCGATAGGGGCCGCGACTGGTTAAAGATCAAGGTGCAGCAGCGTCAGGAAGTGGTGATCGGCGGATATACGAAGAACGATGATTCGCCCAAGGCTTTCAGCTCGCTGCTGATCGGCGTCTATGATAAGGGCGAGCTACATTATATCGGCAAGGTCGGCACCGGTTTCAACGTGCGGGTGCAAAAGGAGATGATGGCGAAGTTCAAGCCATTGCTTGTGAAGCGTTCGCCGTTTACGATCACGCCGAACGTCAATGAGCCAAGCAGGTTCCGGCCGAATCCGCCGCATGCGGAGGCCTTTTGGTTGAAGCCGAAGCTGGTTTGCGAGGTCAGCTTTGCCGAGATCACGCGGGATGGAGTGTTGAGGCATCCGAGCTTCGAGGGAATGCGGGAAGATAAGGCGGCAAAGGAGGTACATTTGGAACTGGCACGGCCGGTAGAGCAGGTGGACCCGGAGGCGGGGAAGGGAAGGGGGAATGGGACCGGGGAGGGCAGCGCGAAAGGATCGGGGACCGCGAAAGGAACGGGGGCTGCGAAAGGATCGGGGGCCACGAAAGGATCGGGGACCGGGGCAAATGGGGTCGGGCAAGTTGGGAAGAAGGCAGCACGAAAGGCATCCAAACCGGGGATAGCATTGGAGCCGGTGGTTGCGGGGGAACGGCGGACGCTGCTCAATCCCACCGAGCAGACGCAGGTGCGGGCGGTAAGCGGTCATCAGCTGAAGTTCAACAACCTGGGAAAGGTATTCTGGCCGGAGGAGGGATATACGAAACGGGATCTGCTCAACTACTACTACCAGGCGGCGCCATATATTTTGCCTTATCTGAAAAACCGGCCGCAATCGTTGAACCGGTTTCCGAACGGCATCACCGGAAAAAGCTTTTATCAAAAGGATGTGACGGCGACTGCGCCGGACTGGGTCAAGCAGTTCCCCTATCATACGAGCACGGGGGAGGACAAGAATTTTCTCGTCGTGGAAGACGAGGCCAGCCTGCTTTGGATGGCAAACCTGGGCGCCATTGAAATGAATCCATGGAATAGCACGATCAGGAAGCCGGATCATCCGGACTGGTGTATCATCGACCTGGACCCGACCGAGCAGAACAGTTTCGAGCAGGTGATCCGCACGGCGCAGGTGGTCAGGCAGGTGCTGGAAGAGCTTGGCGTGCCGGGTTATCCGAAGACGTCGGGTTCTACGGGCATCCATATCTATATTCCCATGGCCGCCAGGTATACATACGACGAATGCCAGGCTTTCGGGAAGCTGATCGCCACGCGGGTACATGGCGAGCTGCCGAAGTTCACGAGCATCGAGCGGCTAACGGACCGGCGGAAGGGCTGCATATATGTGGACTATCTGCAGAACCGGCCGAAGGCGACCCTTGCGGCGCCCTATGCTGTGCGGCCGAAGCCCGGCGCCACGGTGTCGATGCCGCTCCATTGGGAGGAGGTAAAGAAGGGGCTCAAGATGCGGCAGTTCACGCTGAAGAATGCGATGGCGCGCATCAAAGAGCAGGGCGATATTTTCAAGCCCGTATTGGGCAAGGGGGTCGATCTTCGGAAGATCAGGTAGTGAGAAAAGCGCAGGGCGTTCGGCGGACCGGCATGATTTCTGCCGGAAAATGCGTACAATCTGCATATGTATGGCTTCAAATTGGATACTGGTTGCTGACGATGATCTGGAGGACCAGGAGATGGTGACCGAAGTGATCGGACAACTCGACAATTCGATCGAGATCAGCACCGCTTCGGATGGCCGGGAGGCGTTGGCGAAGATAACGGCGCTTTCGGATGAAAAGCTGCCCGCGTTGCTTATCCTGGATTATAAGATGCCGTATATGAATGCAGGGGAAGTGTTGGAGGCGTTGGCGCGCGATAACCGGTATAGCCAGATCCCGAAGATCGTATGGAGCACTTCGAACCGGGAGGATGATGTGAACCGGTGTCTGCAGGCAGGTGCCAGCCGCTATTTCGTAAAGCCGTCGCGTTTCAGCGAGCTCAGGACCATCGTGCGGCAGATGTTGGAATTCTGCAAGTTATCCAACTAAAATGGGAAATAAAGCTCGAAGGTGGCGCCTTGGCCGGGGATGCCGTGTGCGAGGATAAACCCTTTGTGATTTTCCATGACCTTACGACAGATGGCCAGGCCGATGCCGGTGCCAGGATATTGATCCCGGCGATGGAGGCGTTCGAACATGGCGAAGATCCTGCCGGCCTGTGTTTGATCGAAGCCGATGCCGTTGTCTGTGATGCTGATCTTATGGAACCGGCCGGTGGCGAGGGGGACGTTCTCAGGAGGACCGCAGATCCCCGCGGTGATGCTGATCCGCAAGGGGTGATCGGGGGCGTGGTATTTAATCGAATTGCTGATCAAGTTGCTGAACAACTGGCTGACCTGGAACGGGATGGCATGGATCACCGGCAGCTTTTCCACTGACAGCTCCGCGTGGATGCGGTCCGTGGTGTCGCGGAAGAATTGCCAGACGTCGGCGACGATCTCGTTGAGGTCTATGGTTTCGAGGGATTCGACGGGTTCGGCGATGCGGGTAAAAGCCAGCAGGTCTTCGATGAGCCCTTGCATCCGTGATGCGGCTTCGGCGGAGCGGGTGAGAAAATCTTTTGTCTTTTCCTCCGAGATGTTTTCTTCGAGGATCATCGATTGGTAGTACTGGATCTTGCGGAGAGGCTCCTTCATGTCATGGGCGGCCATGTGGGCGAATTGCTGAAGTTCGGCATTTTGCGTTTCCAACTGCCGGGTATATTGCCGGAGCTTATCTTCCCACATTTTGCGTTCGGTGAGATCGCGGGTCACTTTTGAGAATCCCACGACCCGGTTATCCGCATCGTGCAGGGCGGTGATGACGATGCTGCCCCAAAAGGAGGTTCCGTCCTTGCGGACCCGCCAGCCTTCATGGACGGCCTTACCTTCCTGCCGGGCCTTTTCCATCAGGATTCCGGGTAGTCCGGCGGCCTGGTCTGCGGCCGTATAGAATACACTGAAATGGCGGCCGACGATCTCCTCTTCGGTATAACCTTTGATCTTTTGGGCGCCACGGTTCCAGTTGACTATAAATCCGTGTGCGTCGAGCATGAGGATGGCATAGTCCTCCACTTCTTCGACCATTCTATGGTACTGTTCTTCCGTTCTTATAAATCCGGATCCGCCATCTTTCAGCGTTTTAGACTTCATTGTATTTCATTGTCGCCAAAATCCTGCCGGTTTTATCCCATCGGCGGCGGGGAAATGTGTGGAAAATTTTCTACATTATGGGTCAGTATTGTGATCTTTTTGAGAGTTCAGCAGACTTTTCAACGTTTCATAGGTTTGATAGCCGGATAATACGGCAGCCGGGCGGCCGGGTGTTTTGAAGACGAGGGTCGGGAAGCGGGTGATACCGCGGTATTTGGCCTCCTGCCAGTCCCGCCGGAAGGCGTCGATCCCCCGGTCCTGCAGATCGTTGCCGAACAGCTCGCAGTCGAACCCGTTTTCCTGGCGGCTCAAGTCCGCCGCCAGGTCGAAGAGGGTCTGCAACCGTGCAATGTTCTTGCTCTCCACCATGACGGCCTTGCGGGCGAGCGACAGGTATCGTGCGCCATATTCCGCGGACTGCAGTTCCGCTGACTTTACCGCGATGCAAGCGGGGA
>DASZOW010000691.1:0-9247 GCA_035550615.1 Puia sp. | reverse complement strand
CTTTGGCCCGGTAAGCCATGGCGACCCCGTCACCCGTAGCGATACGTGGATTGGTAGTGGTGCGATAGGCCTGGCCGTTACCGCCGGTGGCCAGGAGGGTGATCCGGGAAATGATCCTGACGATCTTATTCGTGTGTTGATCGAGGGCATATACGCCGTAGCACTCGATGTCGGGCGTCGACTTGGTGACCAGGTAGCCCAGGTGATGCTGAGTGATCAGATCCAGTACGAACCAATGTTTGTTGATCTCGATATTCCTGACCTTGCCTACCGTCTCGAGCAGCGCACGTTCGATCTCTTTGCCGGTGACATCCTTATGATGCAGGATGCGGAATTCCGAGTGACCGCCTTCCCGGCCCAGTTTATAATCCCCTTCCGAATCCTTATCGAAACGCGTACCCCAGGCAATAATTTCCTGGATGCGTTCGGGACCTTCTTTAACCACGATCTCCACAGTGCGCGGGTTACAAAGGCCGTCGCCCGCGACCAGGGTATCCTGGATATGTTTATCGTAACTATCGTTTTCAAGATCCGTGACGCCGGCAATGCCGCCCTGGGCATATTTGGTATTCGTTTCGTCGATGCGTGTCTTCGTGATCACCAGCACCTTCTTATCCGGATAATGCTGGGCTACCTTGAGCGCATAGCTCAACCCGGCGATACCGGAACCTATAACGAGGAAGTCTGTCTGTATCATCTTCTTTGGTACCTACAATGAATAAAGGCGTAAAGTTACTTCTTTAGCCCGAAGGATTAATATTCTACCGTATACTCGAACTGTTCCGGGTGCTCGAACACATCGATCAGGTTGAGCTTCATCGTCACCGTTTTCTTGTCATCAGACAGTTTGGCCATCGGATTATCTATCTTTTTCACGGGCCTGGGCAGGGATAGGCTCGACGTATAGTTGATCTCGACGCCCATCTGGGAAGCCTGTTTCATCTGCGCCAGCTGCGGGTCATTCTTCAGCGCGTCGAATTTCTCCTTGTCGAGCTTTTTGGAAAGATAGCCGTCCCTGCAGGTGAAATCGAAAATGCTGTTGAACTCGCTCATATCGCCGGCCGATGAGCCGCCAAGCGAGGAATCGCCGCCCAGACCGCCGAAGAGTTTTGCGTCGCTCAGCGACCCATCGTTCATCAGCGCATACAATTTTTGCAGGTTTTGCATGCTGGTAAAGGGAAACATGCTGTGAACCGTGAAGACCCTGGCATCCATATCCATTTTAATATGAACCCTCCCGGGACGAAGGATCGCCTTTTTGTCATCGGTCAGGCTGGCGCTCGTGTCCACGATGTCTTTGAGCAGGATCGTCGTATCCATCTTTTCCATGCCCTTTTTAGCCATTTCATCTTTCCCCAGATACGTCTGAAGAAGGTCTATCATCTGGCTCATATCCATGTCCATCGTCAGCTGGCCGCTGCCATCCGCTCTTATGTCCACGCTTTCCGTGATATCCAGACAGCCGGCAAAACCAAACGCAAGGACCACGGGCAGGATAAACTTGAGTAGCTTCATTATTACTATTTTTATGACTTCCGGATGCCGTCCGGATCGAACAACAAGATAATAATTGCCGGTGTCAATCCACGCTAATCTTGTAGCGAACGGTAAATATTTGTGAGTGGCCGGGTTGCAACAGCAGAAGCCCCATTTTATTGTTGAAGCAGTCGGGCGCGCCGCTGAGATTTTCCACCGCAATGCTGTCGCGCGTTGCGGGGGTGTAGATCTGCAAATACGGATAGCTGGCGTCAGGGAAAAAAGCGACGCGTATTCCGTTCCCGGGATTATAGAGCTGACAGGCCGCGCTGACAATATCCGGTTTCAAAGCAAAACAGTTATCGAGGAAAGTGTCTCCGATGAGCTTTGGTGATTCGAATACCTCGTATTGTTTCAGATGGCCGGTAGGTACGAGATGGGAGTCGAATTCCACCAGGGCGGCGGAATGGAATTGCAGCTGCCAATTGTCTATCCTGCCGCCGAGCCGGAAATACGGATGCCAGCCGTCGGCCATGGGAATGATCGTATCGTCAAGGTTGGTGACCGTCGTCACGACTTCGAGGTCGTTGCCCGGATGGAGGATATAGCGGGCCTGACATGCGTAATAAAAAGGGTAGCCGGCATCTTCCCGGTTGTAGATATATTCGAGCAGCACCGTGCCATGGCCCTCGTCCGCCGTACTCTCCATCACGGTAAACGGCTTGTTGTATAACAACCCGTGGATGGCCGTACCATCCCCAAAAAGATGTCGAAGCCGGTATTCGTGATCGTTGAACCGGTAGACGCCGTTCGGTATACGGCAGGGGAAGGGTGAAAGCTTTGGTCCCTTGAAGCTGCGGCTCATTTCCTTTTTTATCTCGGCGGCATCCCGGTAATTGTCGATGACATTGAACTGTGAGCCGTCCTGCCGGCGGACGCTGAATGCATGCAGGGTAGCGCCATAACCCGGCAGAAGGGCCACCTGGGCGCCGGTCTTTGCGTCGATGATATTTACGAGGTCGAGGTCATGTTCTTTACTGTTCCTGATCGAAAAACTCATGAGTGGGTGCGTATTTTCCCTGCAATGTATTGAAAAGCCCCAATATACCATCACCGTGAGGGTCAAGGGCCGTTCCGCCTACGGTGATGATAGGTCCGGCGGCGACCAGGGGTTCATGACGGTAAAAGGCGTGTCCCTTATAGTCGGGACAAAGCTGTTGAATATAAGCGGGATCATTCCCGGTATGAGGGATGTCGTCCAGCAGCCCGAGATCGGCGAGCGCCAGGACAGCTTCCCCGACAGCGATCAGGGGTTTGCGGCCGGCTACTGCCGTGATCAGTGGAAAGACATCCAGGTTATCGCCTTTTTCCCATTGGATACCGCCGGGCAACATGAGGACGTCGAAATCTTCCGGGCTCATCAGGCTCAGGCTGGCATGCGGCATGACGCGGAGACCGCTGGCGGCGGTTGCCGTTGACCCTTTAGCAGAAAAGGTCTCCAGCGCATAGTCCCCGCTCCGGCCGAGACAAGCCAGGACAAGCGCAACCTGGTGGTCGATGAACCCTTCGAAAATGAATGCGGCGCAGGTCTTTTTCATAAAAATGTGACGTTTAATCTATGCCCTATCGGACAAATCGCCGGTCAACAAATTCCGATCTGGATCTCCGTGATCTGGTTAGCCGGATCATCGAAGTCGATATGTAAAAAAGATTCGGCATAAATACCACTCATCTTCAGCTGGTTGTCGGATATATATTGCAACATCCGCTGGTATTCTTCCGCAATGCCCTCCCAGGGTCCGTCGAACCGCGAGACAAGACAGCGGAATGCCGGTATGCGTTTAAAATAGGGTAGTACGGCGGTGGGTATGTTTCCTTGTACCGGCAGCGCCACTTCGAGGGTAAATTTGGTCTCGGGCCGGCCATCTACTCCATAGTAAAAGCAATATTGCGGGCCACAGACCAGCAGATCGAGATCGGCCACGTAGCGGTACAGTTCGCGGACCACCGATCCGGAGAACGAGGGTAACTCTTTTAACGTAGCCTGGCGGGTACTATACAGAACAGTCATGTAAGGATGCGTGCGGATAAGCATGTCGTTTTTTGTTTGTACAAAAAAACAACCCTTTAATGACAGCATTATGTCAGTAGGACCCGTGGTGTACGGATAATTTTTGTGAAAGTTCTCTCATTTCGGCTTTTAGCAGGTCGGGGGTCTCGACCCTGATAGCATCGGTGTACATGAGCAGCCATCGGGCGAAATAGGGGAAAGAGGAGGTCAGGAACTTCATCCGGACACAGTCGCCCAGATCTTCTTCCGAGACGAACCCATTGAGATATCGCTGTTCCTGAAGATATTTTACGATCCTTTTGTCCATCAGGATGACTGCTTCCTGGAGATCGGCGCTCGCCCGAAGCTGTTCGATATATTGCCGGATACTGGGATGTGCAGCGGGATCAAAGGTAAGGTCCTCGATTATTATGCCAAGCATCCGGCTGAGGCGAAAGTCCCGGTAGTCGTTGCGAAGATGGCACCAGCCGATCAGATGCCAGGCGCCGCCATAATGCAGCAGACCTATGGGTTCCACCCGCCGCCGGGTGATCTCCTCCTTGAGATTGGACCGGTAGTGGAGCTGGACGATCTTTTTATGGACGACAGCCTGTTGCAGTTGGGAAAGATATTGTTGCGGCGAGTCGTTGTCCGGGGCATAGCGGTTCAGGATCTCGATGTGTTCGGTAAGATTATCGACATATTCCTTGTCGGGTGAACGCAGCACCGCCTTGATCTTGAACAGCGCGGCATGAAAATGACGTTTTATCGATCCGTCCGTAAACTGTTCCGCCAGTTTGGCCCCTAACAGTAGGGCGCTGGCCTCTTCCTGGGTGAACATGACCGGCGGCAGACGGTAGCCCTCCATGATCGTATAGCCCGAGCCCGCTTCACCGATCACGGGTACGCCGGATTCATCCAGGGCCTTGACATCCCGGTATACCGTCCGCAGACTGATATTGAAACGGTCGGCCATCTCCTGGGCCGTGACCTTCTTTTTGCTCTGCAGATGGGTCAGTATGGCATGTAATCTATCGATGCGGTTCACTCACAGAGATTTTCAGCGTCGAAATTAATATATTTTAAGGTTTTCTCATGTAAAGCTGCGCCCATGCGTCGACAAAGCGCCCTTCCCTGGTGATGACAAAGGACGAGTCGAGTTTTGCTCGTGTAACGCTATCAAGAAAAGTATTTGGAAGGCCGGCCTGGTGCGCATTCATCAGCCAAAAACCGGCCACTGCGAAACGCGGCGAGGCTTTCCGGACCAGGGAATCGATAACAGCCGTTCTTGGCATATCCCAAAGCTGCCCGGGATACTTGAATTTCCTGATATAGTAGGCCTCCTGAAAAGCGACCCGGTCATTAAGTACGGGAAAATGATCCGCAGCGGTATCGGCGGCCATATAGGCGGTGACTTCCCGGAATTGGGACTTATGAGGCTTTGTGTAGATCTGAACTTCCAGGATATTCCGCTCCAGGCATAAAAGAAGAATGCCGGCTATAACTATATATTTCACGCGCTTCCAGGGCAACAGCTCGATACCATAAGCAATGGCTACGAGTAATGAAGGCAGCACCACGATGGTATACCGGTCCACCAATGTTGGAACGGAGAAAAGTGAACGCACGAAAGGTACGATCAGCGTCACAACGATCGTTGTCATGAGCAGGACAAAGCTCAGGGCGGGTGGAGACACTTTGGTGCCCGGCCATCGCCAGTACCGTTTTATGAATACGCCTGCAATATAGACAACCCATAGCGCCAGCATAAGATACACTACCGGCGAGCCGCCGAAATAACTTTTGAAATAATCGGCGAACCATCCCGGATCGAGTTTTATCCACGAGGAATGGATATGCACCAGCGAGAACAACACAGGCATCCAAAAGGAATATCCAGCCAGGATGATCAGCATGCTGCCGCCGAATCTCATAGCAAACAGTTTTCTGTCGTTGTCCGAAAAAAACAACACGCCGGCCGCACAATATTCGGCGAACACCAGGAACACGCCGAAATAATGTGAATACAGGATGCCAAGCGCGGCGATCCCGAATCCCCACATATCCCTGGTCCGGAGGTTTTTTATCAGCCGGAAAAGAAATACCAGCGAGAGCGCGCTAAAGAAAAATAAAAAGCTGTAGCCTCTGACCTCGCGCGAATACCAGATGGCAAAGTAGTTCACGCATGTCAGCGACGAGGCGACCAGTCCCAATCGTTCGTTGAGCGCCTCTTTTCCTAGCAGGAACATGACCCACACGGCGCCGGTTCCTGCCAGGGCCGGCAGTATACGGGCGGTCGCTTCGGACTCACCGAAAACAATAAAGATGCAACGTTCACACAGGTAAAAAAGCGGCGGATGCGAGTCGAATGTCTTTAATGCGTCGAATAGCTTGCTCATGGGATAGGCAGGATCGGCCTCAACCATATCATACAGCTCGTCGAGCCAGCAGCTTTCGTGCCCAAGGCGATAAAACCGGAGCAGTAAAGCGACGGCGATAATGAGCAACAACCAAAGATTATTCCGGCGGGTCCAATGACTCATCCTGTCACAAGTTTAGCTGGCTCTATCCAAACATCGCTCTCCTTGAGAAGATCGATGAGGGCTTCTACTGCGACTGCGCTGTCCACTCCTCTTTTGACGATCTCCTTTCCCCTGTAAAGCGTGATCTTGCCGGGGCCGCTGCCTACATAGCCGAAGTCTGCATCGGCCATCTCGCCGGGGCCGTTGACGATACAGCCCATGATGGCGATCTTGACCCCTTTGAGATGGTGGGTCACCGATCTTATCCTCGCTGTCGTTTCCTGCAGATCGAACAAGGTGCGGCCACAGCTGGGGCATGAGATGTATTCCGTCCTCGATATCCGGGTCCTCGCGGCCTGGAGGATCGAGAATGAAGTGTTGTTCAGGAACTGGTGGTTATTCTTTGTCTGCAGATAGGCACGGCCGCTGATCCGGGTATTGACGATCATCTCCGGATGGTTCGCAAGCCAGATGCCATCGCCCATGCCTTCGAGCAGGAGAGCGCCTGCCCCGGCGGAGAAATGGATCAACTGCTCATCGATGGTCGTATCCTTACTATCGATGGTCAGAATTATGGGGCATCTGAGATCCTCCTGCATCAGCTCGATGACGAACCGCCGGACCGACATCAGGGAAAAAGGATGGGAGCTTTTGCAGACTAACACGATGGTGGGGTCATTGCCGAGCTTGGCTGCAACCAACAGCGCTTCGGGTGAAGCTGTGTCGATGGCCACGAAATTCAGCGTATCGGAGCGCTCGCCATCGGCATCGTATTCCCAATCGTGAAACAGCGGAGTATAGCCGGCGCGGTCGTCCAACTGCTGCCACGTGGAAAAATCGCAGACGGGCTTAAGCGTTCCGGGAAGATCGAAATCGATGGTCTTGCTGCCGGTATAGATATAGTCGGCTGCAGCGTCGCCGATATTCCATTTATCGCTGGGTGCGTCATAGCTATAGCCGATGGCCGCAAGGTCCTGCCGGGCAATGGTCCCGTCCTTATGAAAATCGGCTACTACGATCGGTACGTGCGTACCACCCACATTCGACAACGAGCGTGAGACACGGCGTTTATATTCGTATGGCGAGTAAGGCAGCTTCTCCACCGCGGGAATCTCCGGCGCAGGCGACAGCGGACCGCCATTGAGGCCCGAAGAAGCGGACACGCCCCGGTTCTCATAACGCCGTACAAGATCCTTGCATACCGGGATCTCGAATTCCGGGTCCTCTGTCAGCGACACGCGGATCGTATCGCCGATGCCGTCTTCCAGCAGCGTCCCGATGCCGATAGCCGATTTGATCCGGCCGTCTTCGCCGTCGCCCGCCTCGGTGACCCCGAGATGAAGCGGATAGCAGACCCCGAACTCCTCGTCCATCTTGCGGACCAGCAATCTGTAAGCCTGCACCATCACCTGCGGGTTGCTGGATTTCATGCTGAGGACGATGTTATGATAGGACTCGTCGCGGGCTACCCGTAGAAATTCCATGGCGCTTTCCACCATACCTATCGGCGTATCGCCATAGCGGCTCATGATCCGGTCGCTCAGCGAACCATGGTTGGTGCCGATGCGCATGGCGGTGCCATATTCTTTGCAGATCTTTACGAGCGGAGAGAACCGCTGACGGATCCGGTCGATCTCTTCGTTGTATTCCGTGTCGGTATATTCGATGTGCTCGAATTTCTTTTTGTCGATGTAGTTACCGGGATTGACCCGCACTTTCTCGACGATACGTGCGGCTATTTCGGCTGCATTGGGCGTAAAGTGGATGTCAGCCACCAGCGGCGTGTGATATCCTCTGCGCCGCAATTCATTCTTTATATTCAGCAGGTTCTCCGCTTCTTTTTTGCTTGGCGCGGTGATGCGTACCAGTTCCGCCCCCGCTTCGATACACCGGATCGATTGTTCCACCGTGGCCTGCGTATCCATCGTATCGGTGGTCGTCATGGTCTGTACCCGAATAGGGTGAAAGTTACCCAACAGAAGGTCGCCGATCCTGACCTCCAGGGTCTTCAGCCTGGAATACCGTGTCAGGGAATTACAATAGGATTGCATGCTGCAAAATTAATGAATCGGGCGCGGCCGGCTGTTTAAAAAATTATTGTATATTTACTACGCTCATCCAGACCGCTATTATCTCGCATCCTGCCAAAAGTCACTCCTGGTTAGCTCGTTAAGCATGTTTCTGCCATGAAAATTACCCTGGCTATTTGCCTGCTGCTTGCGTTTACCCGTGAGCCTGACCCTTCTTATAAGCTGGTTAGCGCTCCCGGCCATACCTATGGCTATGATATTTACCTGCATGGCCGTCTCCTCATCCATCAGACTTCCATTCCCGGTCTTCCCGGCAACCGGGGCTTCCGCCGGAAAAGAGATGCGGCAAAGGTCGCTGTACTGGTCATGACCAAACTACAACGGCATATCCTTCCGCCGACGGTCACCCGCACAGAAATGGATAGTCTTAAAATACGATTGAAATAAAAATAACTGTCTATGAAAAAAGCGCTACTTCTCTTGCTTTGCGGCGGATATTCCCTGACTGTGGCAGCGCAGACCGGCGCCTGGATACGGAAAAGCGATATCGGGTCATTGCTGCCGGCAGGGCCAAGGGGTAAGAGCAATGCCGTGGGATTCGCTATCGGGAACCGCGGATACGTGGGCACCGGGCTGGAAAGCACCCTTACCAATACGGACGGGCAGACAAGAGATTTTTATGCCTATGATCCAGCCACCGGCAGCTGGACCAAACGGGCCGATTTCGGCGGCGATCCCCGGACCTGGGCGGCGGGCTTCAGTATCGGCGGCAAGGGTTATATCGGCACGGGAGCAGACAGCACCGTGACCAGCTACCGGTCGGACTTCTGGGAATATGACTCCGCCACCGATTCGTGGTCGCAGAAAGCGGATTTTGGCGGCGGCGCAAGGTTCGCGGCGGTAGGCTTCAGCATCGGCGGAAAAGGCTATATAGGCACCGGCCGCTACCAGGGAGAGGACAAAAGCGATCTTTGGCAGTACGATACAGCCGCCAACACCTGGACCCGGAAAGCGGACTTCGGCGGCGGCGCCCGGTGGGGAGCCGTAGGTTTCAACATCGGCGACAAGGGCTATATCGGCACCGGTAACGACCAGGCCGGCGCATACAATGCCGACTTCTGGGAATATGACCCCGCCACCGATGCCTGGACCCGCAAAGCGGATTTTGG
>DASZOW010000690.1:0-26178 GCA_035550615.1 Puia sp. | reverse complement strand
CCTCGTCTTCGGTCAGCCCGCCGTATTTGACGCTTTTTGCGGCTTCCTGATTGAGGCGGCGGGCCTGTTCGGCGTCGTCGGAGTTGATGCAGACGTTGAGCCCTTCCCTGGTCATGATGGCAGCGTTGTAGGCGATGGCGTCCTGCACCTCCATTTTATATGCCCACCAGTCGGAGAATGTCGAGACGTTGCTGCCATGGGCTTTCAATTTGTCGGCGACCTTATAACCTTCCAGGATATGCGTAAACGTGTTGACGGTAAAACCGAATTTGTCGGCTACACGCATGAGTGCAGTGATCTCGCTTTGCACGTAAGAGTGGCAGGTGATAAAGCGTTTGTGTTCCAGGATCTCTACGAGCGCGTCCAGCTCGAGGTCGCGGCGCGTGGCGCCGGGTGCGGCTTTGCGGGCTTTCTGGTAGTCGCGGGCGCGGGTAAAGGCGTCCATGAGCACCTCTTCCACGCCCATGCGGGTATCGGGGAAGCGGTTGTTGTTCTGGGAGGTGGTGCGTTTTACGTTCTCGCCCAGCGCGAATTTGATAAAGGGGTCCCAGTTCCTGAACTTGAGGGCTGTATCGTTGACGCCCCAGCGCAGCTTGATCAGCTGGGTCTGGCCGCCGATGGTGTTGGCCGAGCCGTGGAGGATATGCGAGCTGGTGACGCCGCCTGCGAGCTGTCTGTAGATGTTGATGTCTTCGGGGTTGAGATTGTCGGCGATGCGAACCTCCGAGGTAACGGAGTGGGCGCCTTCGTTGATCGAGAAGGCGGCGATATGCGAGTGTTCGTCGATGATGCCGGGCGCAAGGTATTTGCCTGTGCCGTCGATGACGATGGCATCGCCAGCTTCCAGATCTTTTCCGATCCTGGCGATCTTGCCGGCCTTTATGAGAACATCGGTATTGGGCAGATGGCCTTCCTGTTCGTTGGTCCATACGGTAGCGTTCCTGATCAGCAGGTCGTGTTGTGCCGGCAGGCTATCCCAGCCATAGCCGTCGAAGGGATAGAGGACTTTACCGATCCTCCGGGGTCGATGGCGCGGTGCGGTGGTGTCCGGCGACAGCGGTTTTGAAAAGGCAGCCGTCCAGATCACGAGATTGCCGGTAGAGTCGGTGCCATTGCCGTTGAAGACTTCACCGTTGACGGCGCCGCTGAGATGGATTGCGCCGCCCGGACGACCGCCGCCCGGACGACCGCCGCCAGGGCGACCACGGAAGCCTCCGCCGGCATTCGCCGCGCCTCCGGGGTTTGTGAGGCCGCCAAAGAATATAGACACCAATTTGCCATCGTAGCTGAACCTGGTGTTAAGCGTATCCTTGCCGATGACACTGGCGGATGTAGATGATCTTATATCGAGGACATAGGTCTCAGAGCTGCCGCCGCCAACCGGGGTGATGACAAGATCATACTGGCCGCGAATATTCTTCCAGGCGTCTTCCTTGACACCATAGGGTTTACCCTGTACCCAGTTCTCCACGATACTGGTCTTTTCGTTGAAGATAGGGCCGGTGGTGATGAGGAAGTTGGCCAGCTTGCCGGCGTCGATGGAACCAACCTTGTCGTAGATGCCTATGAGGGTGGCCGGCGTTTTTGTCAGCGCGTCCAGCGCCCGTCCCTCGGTGAGGCCGTAGTCAAAGGCTTTGCGGAGATTGGTGAGGAATTGACGTGGGTCGCGGAGATCGCTTGTGGTCAGACAGAAGGTGATGCCGGCTTTTTCAAAGGCTCCTGGGTTGGTCGGCGCCAGCTCCCAGTGTTTCATATCGGCCAGGGATACATAGCGTGCGACGTCGGGATCTTCCACATCCATGGGTTGGGGAAAGTCTACCGGCACGATATAGGCCGCTTTGGTGGCGGCGATCTCCTTGATGCGCTGGTATTCGTTTTCCCCGGCTTTAATGATATATTGAACATTGAATTCATCGCCGATGCGGTCGCCGTGCAGGTCGCCCCATTTGTCGCTGCCGTCGAAGATCTGCGGCAGGGATTGTTCGTCGTTCCAGGCCTGCAGACTCAGATTGGTACCTTCGTGATAAGGTTGGCTTTTATACCAGGCCGCGTCGATATAGGTCTGGCGCAGCAACGCGATGGCGCCCATGAGCGAAGAAGGATAACTTTGGGTGGAGGTCCCTTTGTTCAGCGAATAGTGAGCGGAGGCTTTGGTCTTGACGATGACCAGGTTCTCGTTTTCCTGGGCGAGGGTCACGACTACGCCGGTTCCGCGGGCGATGCCGTCTTTGACGTGCGAGAGGACTGTGCCGAAACCCTCGTCCCGCAGGGCGCTGGCCCTGGCGGAGTCGGTGGCGAAAAGCCGGGACGCATCCGTTTCCGGATGAATCGCCTGGTTCCAGCCATACGCACCTTTGGTATTAGAATTCATCTGCGAGGGGCCGCGAAAAAATTCGAGCGCGTTGCTGCGGGGTCTTTCCGGCCCGGTGATCCCATAGTCCGTATACAGATCGATGAAGGAAGGGTAGATATACTTTCCGTGGCAGTCTACGACGACGGCGTCCCTGGGCGGAGTGAGTCCGGCGCCCACGTTGACGATCCGGCCGTCCCGGATGACCAGGGTGGCGTCGCTGAGCGTGCTGGCGCCGTCTTTGACGATGGTAGCATGGGTAAAGGCATAGCAGTGTTCCCTGGGATCGACTACGCCATTAACGGGAAAGGTAGATTGGGCTTTGGAAAAGAGAGAGATCAGGGATAAGGTCAGGAAAAGGACAAGGGTTTTTCCCCTGGGAAGGTGAGGAGCGTTTCTCATGTTCGTTAGTTTTTTGTGCTCTCGAATTTAAGTAAATGGAGTAATTTTAATGTTCGAATATTTTTAACGGTAAAAAAGACGATCAAATCCGGTGAGTGTCTTAGCTTCCTATATCGACCATACGCTTCTAAAGCCTACGACTACACATATTGAAATTAACAGAATATGTACAGAAGCACGCGAATATGGCTTTGCTGCCGTTTGTGTACCGCCGCCGTTTGTGTCCTGGGCTAAGCGATCGGGGGTAAGAGTGGCGACGGTGATCGGATTTCCTTTTGGTTATTCGGTGACGAAGGCTAAGCTGGCCGAGGTCGAGCAGGCGCTGGCGGATGGGGCGGACGAGCTGGATGTGGTGATCGATCTGATCCAGCTAAAGGGAGGGGAATGGGCTTCGCTTGAGGCCGAGATGCGGGCGATCACGGCGCTTATTCACGGGGCCGGCCGGGTGGTGAAGGTGATCATCGAAAGCGGGGTATTGACGGAAGACGAGATTGTGCGGTGTTGTGAGATCTATGGCGGGTTGGGCGTCGATTTTCTAAAGACCTCTACGGGTTATGCCGAGAAGGGTGCGTCCGTCGAGGCGGTCCGATGGATGCGGCGGCATCTGCCGGCGGGTGTCCGGATCAAGGCTTCCGGCGGGATCAGGACGTATGCTTTTGCCAGGGAGCTGATAGAAGCGGGCGCCGACCGGCTGGGGTGCAGTGCGAGCGTGGAAATTGTTAAATCTTATGTATAAATTTTTGTTCGTTTTCGCTGTGTTTTTTGCTCAGCATTGTTGGGCGCAGGATACAACCGGGGTGGTGGTCACTAAGGACCCGCGGATCGATCAGCTGGTCCAGAAGCAGATCGACATCAATGCAGCGACTACGCGTGAGGCCCGGCGTAATGTTCCCGGTTTCCGGATACAGGTGATCAATACCCGGGACCGGAACAAGGCTTATGACGCCAAGACCAAGGTGTATGAGCAGTTTCCCGACTGGAAGCCTTACCTGTTGTACCAGGCGCCGTATTATAAGCTGCGGGTGGGAGATTTCAAGACCCAGGAGGAGGCCGAGGCCGCATTGCAGCAGCTGTCGAAGATCTTCCCTTCCGGGCTTTATGTGATACGGGATATTATCGAGCTGAAATTATCGGATGTGCCGACGCCGAATCCATGAATTCCATTTTTATGTTGAAAGAAAAGATCAGGCAATTAGCCAGACAATACGCACCGGATTGTATCGCCATACGGCATCACCTGCATGCACATCCCGAGTTATCCTACCAGGAATTCGAGACCTCGAAATATGTCCAGGACCAGCTGACCAAGATCGGCATCCCGTTCCAGGTGATGGCCGACACGGGGGTTGTGGGACTTTTGAAGGGTAAGAACCCCGGCAGCCGGGTGATCGCCTTGCGGGCGGACATGGATGCGTTGCCGATCCAGGAGGAGAATGAAGTCCCATACCGCTCCCAACATGCGGGGGTGATGCATGCGTGCGGGCATGATGTTCACACGACGGTCTTGCTGGGCGCGGCGAGGGTACTGCATGAGCTGAGAGACGAATGGGAAGGGACCGTGAAGCTCATCTTTCAGCCGGGCGAGGAGAAGAACCCCGGCGGGGCCAGCCTGATGATCAGGGAGGGGGTATTGCAGGACCCGGCGCCGCAGGCCATCTTCGGGCTGCATGTGCATCCGGGGTTGGAAACGGGGAAGCTGAGTTTTCGCGGCGGCATGGTCATGGCCAGCGCCGACGAGCTGTATATTACTATTCGCGGAAAAGGCGGGCATGCCGCCGCGCCGCATCTGACGGTGGATACGATATTGGTGGCTTCGCACCTGGTGGTAGCATTACAGCAGATCATCAGCCGGAACCGCAACCCGCTGTCGCCATCCGTGTTGTCGATCACCTCCGTGCAAGGCGGACATACGACGAATGTGATCCCGAGCGAGGTCAAGCTGATGGGCACCTTCCGGGCCATGGACGAAGAGTGGCGTTTCCGGGCGCATGAGCTGATCCGCAAGCAGGCTACCGAGCTGGTGCATAGCATGGGTGCGGAGATCGATCTGCATATCGATGTCGGATACCCGATGGTATATAACAATGAGGCGCTGGACAAGGTGGCGCGAGCCGAGGCGCGGGAATTCATGGGCGCCGACAGGGTCCTGGAGACCGAGGTGCGCATGGGCGCCGAGGATTTTGGGTATTATACCCAGCTGATCCCCGGATGTTTTTACCGTCTCGGGGTCATGAATATAGAAAAGGGTATCACCGCCGGCGTGCATACGCCGCGCTTCAATATCGATGAATCGGCTATCGAGATCGGCGTCGGGATGATGGCGTGGTTAGGAAGCCATGTGCGGTTCGAGGGCAAATGACTACTTGTGAACAAGGAAAAGCGGCAGCGGTGACGGTCGAATATTTTGGTTCTTGTATAGCGTCCTGATGATCTTTTCCTGACCGCAGCTACCCGCTCTGATGAAATAATCTACAAAAAAGACCTTGCCGGGATCCGCCGTTTCATGGCGCAGGCTATCCAGCTGCCGGGTGTAGATGGGCCCGGATTGGGGTGTGGCCCTGCCATGGGCATAATCATAATAAAGGATACCGGCGGTGTCGGCGATATTGTCTTTCTGCGCATACTTAGCCGCCGCATAAGATTCGGTGACCTCGTGCAGGACGTCGGCGCCGGGTTTCTGGTAGTAGTCGCTGATCTTAGCGTCCGTCTGCGGATCGACCTGTTGTTTCGCCATGACGATGGGTACGAGCGTAAACGCATCGTCGGGCGCATATCCCCTGGCGCCGGTAAACGAATTTCCCAGATAGGAGCCGCCGAAAGTAACGCGGCCGGTGGAAGTCACCATCGAATCGCTGGCGGAAACATGGACGATCACGGTGTGGTCCCCGATGATCTCTTTCAGCCGTTTGGCTTGTCTGGTCAGCGATACATCATGACGGTTATTGGCTTTTTGTACCCGGTGACAGGTTACGTTTCCGGTATTCTCGTCGAAGTCCAGTCTTAGGCAGCCGCTGACCGCGGCCTGCAGTTGTTGCAATGCTTTTTGTCTTTGTGGTCCGGTAAGTATAAGATCTTTGGGACCGGTGGCTGGCAAGCTATGCAAAGCCAGGATAAGCAGGACGCCGGAACAGGAGATGGTCCGACCGGCCAGGTGGTGGAGACAGTCAGGAACTAGCATAAGGCTTTTGTTAATATGGCAAGGCCAGGGACGGGGGATGCAAACATACTTCGATGGTGTGCAGTCTGAGTGCAGTTAAGCGAAAGGGTGTTTTTTTAGGGAGCTGAGAGCGGGGCTGCCGGAAAACCCTGATTTTCGGGCATTTTCGTATTTTGCGGAGGTAATGACGCAAAAAAAACAGCTCCGCAAAGAACAGGCGCTTGAATATCATTCCAAAGGCCGGCCCGGGAAGATAGAGGTCGTTCCTACCAAGGAAGCCAAAACGCAGCGGGATCTTTCCCTGGCCTATTCGCCCGGAGTCGCGGACCCCTGCAAGGAAATCCATAAAAATGTCGAAGATGTTTATAAATATACGGCCAAGGGCAACCTGGTGGCCGTGATCACCAATGGCACCGCGGTCCTGGGGCTGGGCGATATCGGCCCCGAGGCTTCAAAACCCGTGATGGAAGGGAAGGGCGTGTTATTCAAGATCTTCGCGGATATCGATGTATTCGATATCGAGATCAACGAAAAGGATCCCGAGCGTTTTGTCCAGATCGTGAAAGCGCTGGAACCCACCTTCGGGGGGATCAACCTGGAAGATATCAAGGCGCCGGAGTGTTTTTATATCGAGACGGCGCTGCGGGAGCAGCTCAAGATCCCGGTGATGCATGATGACCAGCATGGAACGGCGATCATCAGCAGCGCCGCCTTGCTGAATGCCCTCGAACTGCAGAAAAAGAAGATCGACAAGGTCCGTTTCGTCATCAACGGCGCAGGGGCTGCGGCGATGGCCTGTGTAAAGCTGTATGTGGCCCTGGGCGCGCGGCCCGAGAATTTTACACTTTTCGATAAGGACGGCGTGTTGCACGAGGGCCGCGCCGATCTCGATGACGAGAAGCACCGGTTTGCGGTCAAAAAAAACGATACCACGCTGGCGCAGGCCATCAAGGATGCCGACGTTTTTGTCGGGTTGAGCGTGGGCAATGTGGTCACGGCCGAGATGGTCAGGAGCATGGCCAGGAAGCCCATCGTATTCGCGATGGCCAACCCCGACCCGGAGATCAGCTATGACACCGCGGCGGCGGCCAGGGAGGATATCATCATGGCGACGGGCCGGAGCGATTATCCGAACCAGGTGAACAATGTGCTGGGATTCCCTTTTATCTTCCGGGGGGCATTGGATGTCCGGGCGATGCAGATCAATGAGGCGATGAAACTGGCTGCGGTCAAGGCGCTGGCCGATCTGGCGAAGACGCCGGTGCCGGATATCGTGAACATGGCCTACGATGAGAAGAACCTGATGTTCGGCCCCAACTATATCATCCCGAAGCCGCTCGACCCGCGGCTTTTGGCGACGGTGGCCCCGGCTGTGGCGCGGGCGGCGATGGAAAGCGGAGTAGCGCAGACGCATATCGATAACTGGGAGGCTTATGCCATCGAGCTGAACCGGCGGCTCGGTCTGGACAACCAGCTGATGCGGGTGCTGAGCACCAAGGCGCGACTGAACCCCAAACGGGTAGTTTTTGCGGAAGCAGACAACCTCAAAATATTGAAGGTCGCACAGCTGCTGTATGACGAAGGCGCGGCCTTCCCGATGCTGTTGGGCGATGAACGCAAGATCAGGCATATCGCGGCCACCAACCAGATAGATCTCGAAGGCATGCCGGTGATCAACCCCTATAACGACGAGTATGAAGAGCAGCGAAAACGTTTCGGCGAGATCTTTTTCCAAAAACGCCAACGGCGCGGGTTCAACAAATACGAGGCGTTCAAGCGGATGCGCGACCGGCTTTATTTCGGGTGTATGATGGTGGAGACGGGGGAAGCGGATGCGATGATCTCGGGGCTGACGAAGAACTATCCCGACACCATCAGGCCCGCATTGCAAGTCATCGGTACGGAAGACGGGGTCAAGAAGATCGCGGGGATGTATCTGCTGCTCACCAAACGGGGTCCGCTGTTCCTGGCCGACACGACGGTGAATTTCAATCCCACGGCGGAGGAGCTGGCGGATATCACGCTGCTGGTGGCCCGCGAGGTACAGCAATTCAATCTGACGCCGCGGGTGGCATTGCTGAGCTATTCCAATTTCGGCACCAGCGATTCGGCCGAGGCCAGGCTGGTCGCAGAGGCGCGCGAGATCGTGAAACAGAAGGAGCCCGGGCTGATCGTGGATGGCGAGATGCAGGCGAGCGTCGCGTTGAACAATGAACTGATCAAGGAGAACTATCCCTTTAGCGAGCTGGTGGACCAGGAGGTCAATACGCTGGTATTTCCCAACCTGGCGGCGGGCAATATTGCTTACAATCTTCTCAAGGAGGTAGGGGGCGCCGACGCCATCGGCCCTATCCTGCTGGGATTGAAGAAGCCGGTGCATGTGCTTCAGCTAGGGAGCAGCGTGCGGCAGATCTACAATGTGGCGCTCGTAGCCATCGTAGACGCGCAGATCAAATGCAAGAACACGCCATCATCCGAAGAAGAGGCGAAGAAAGCGCCATGGTGGAAAAGGACGAAACATTAATATCCAGACAGGTCGCTTTCAGGGCCTCAAAATAGACGAGCTATAAATTTAATCAATGAAGTTTTTTACCGAATTCGGGAGCTATCTGTTGACTTTAAGAGGAATGTTCACCAGGCCGGAGAATGGGAAGATGTATTGGAAGGAGTTCATGCACCAGTGTTCGGAGATCGGGATCGGGTCGCTGGGTATCGTGGCCATCATCTCCATCTTTATGGGGGCGGTGTCGACATTGCAGACGGCGTATCAGCTGGTGAGCCCGCTGATCCCGCTTTCTACCATTGCACAGATCGTCCGGGATACGGTGATCCTGGAATTCTCCCCTACCCTGGTATGTATCGTGCTGGCCGGCGTCGTCGGCAGTAAAATTGCGAGCGAGCTCGGCAACATGCGGGTAAGCGAGCAGATCGACGCGTTGGAGATCATGGGCATCAATACGAAATCCTACCTGATCTTTCCGAAGCTGCTGGCGGCGATCTTCGTGATCCCGATGCTGGTGGTGATCTCGATGGTGTTAGGCATCGCCGGTGGAAGGATCGCGGCTACGCTCACGGGGATCTTATCGCCCGCGACCTTCGACAAGGGGCTTCATCAATATTTCAAGCCCTACAATGTCTTCTTTGCCATGGCCAAGTCCTATACCTTTGCCTTCATCATTTCCAGTATTCCTGCTTATTATGGATACAATGTGCAGGGCGGGGCGTTGGAGATCGGCAGAGCCAGCACGAAATCGGTAGTGGTGAGTTGTATTTTGGTTTTATTTGCCGACTATCTTCTTTCGGCTTTGTTACTCTAATCGAACAGACAATGATAGAAATTAAGAATATCAAGAAAGGCTTTGGAGGCAAAACGGTGATCAATGACGTGAGCACGGTTTTCAAGACGGGCAAATGCAACCTGATCATCGGCACCAGCGGAAGCGGCAAGACGGTGATGATGAAATGTCTCGTCGGGCTTTTTGAGCCGGACAGCGGCGAGATCGTCTATGACGGCAAGAATTTCTCCGAGATGAACGAGGACGGCCGCAAGGAGCTCAGGCAGAGCATCGGGATGCTGTTCCAGGGGTCGGCGCTGTTCGACAGCATGACCGTGGAGCAGAATATCATGTTCCCGCTGGATATGTTCACGAAGAATACCCCTGCGGAAAAGCTGAAGCGCGTCAACGAGGTGCTCGCGCGGGTCAACCTGCAAGGCGCCAATAAGAAGTTCCCGGCGGAGATCTCGGGTGGGATGAAGAAAAGGGTGGGTATCGCCCGCGCGATCGTGCTGAACCCGCGTTATCTTTTCTGCGACGAGCCCAACTCCGGTCTGGACCCGCAGACGTCGCTGCTGATCGACAAGCTGATCAAGGAGATCACGATAGAATACAATATCACGACCGTTGTCAATACGCATGATATGAACAGTGTCATGGAGATCGGGGACCATATCATGTATATGTACCAGGGCGTCAAGGAATGGGAGGGCACCAACAAGGAGATCATCTTCAGCAAGAATAAGCTGCTGAACGATTTTATCTTTGCATCGGAGTTTTTGCAGGACGCCAAGAATATGCGGATGCTCGAGGCGGAGGGAAAGATCGAGAAGAGCGATCTGGACGATCTGGCTAAACAAGGGTAAGGCCTTTTACCTATGGACAAAGTCATCACCATACCTGAGGATCTTTTCCCGGAAAGCGATTGTGCGATCCCGGCGGGAAGAACGGCCATCCGGCTTTATGACAGCATGCTGCCGTCGCTCAAGACGAGGGTGACGATCCACAAGAATCTCTTCAGCTTTTTATTGGAAGGCGAGAAGGTCGTACACCGGCCGGGTAATCCGATCCGGATCGGGGCCGGGCAGTTCCTGCTGATCGCGGGCGGAAATTGCCTGATGAGCGAGAAACTGTCGTTAGAGGGACGGTATAGGAGCCTTCTGTTCTTTTTCGAGGATGAGCTGCTGAGGGAGTTCTTTGTCAAGCATGCGGCGATCGGCGTTCGGGTTACGGGCATGCAAGGGGTTCGTGTGCGGAACGAGAACAGCCAGATCGTAAGTTTCGATTCCGATGCTTTCGTCGGCAACTATCTGCGGTCGCTGGAGCTGATGCTGACGGAGACGCCGGTGTTAAAGACGGAATTGCAGCAATTGAAGCTCGAAGAGCTCTTGCTTTACCTGGCAGGGAATTACCCGGAGGCCCTGGCGTCTTTCAGCAGGATGTCGCCGGGAACGGACGGCGGTGACGAGCAGGTGAGGGCGGCCGTCGAGGGGAACCTGGACCACCAGATCTCCGTGGAAGAACTGGCGTTCATGTGCAATATGTCCCTCAGCACCTTTAAACGGAGGTTTGGCCGGTTGTATGGGACTACTCCGAATAAATGGTTGTTGCAAAGACGAATGGAAAAGGCCGCGGCGCTGCTGGATGGGCAGGAAAAGCCCAGCGAAGTTTATCTAAAGGTCGGCTATGAGAACCACTCGAGCTTTTCACAGTCCTTTAAGCAGGTTTATGGGATGACGCCGCGGGAATATCAGCAACGGCGAGCGGGCGTGACGGCATAATTTGAACGATCTCCTACAATTTTTGAACGAAAAGCCCTAGTGTGCCGGGTAGCGGCGATTGTAATTTTGGGGTCATCTAAAACCCAATTTATCATGCAGAAGTTAGTGAGCTTTTTATTGCTGGCGCTGGTCGCCGGCGGGGGCGTATATGCCCAGACGTTTACCTTGAAGAGCAGCGAGATCGGCGGACAGGCCACGATGAAGCAGTTTGCCAATACATTCGGATGTCATGGCGGGAATGTCAGCCCTGCACTGCAATGGGAGCATGCGCCGGCAGGGACGCAGAGTTTTGCCGTGACGATGTATGACAAGGATGCGCCTACGGGCAGCGGGTTCTGGCATTGGCTGATCTTTAATATCCCGGCGGATGTCCTGGGGTTGAAGAGCGATGCGGGGAATCCGGGCAAGGATCTGGCGCCGGCGGGATCTATTCAAAGTACTACCGATTTTGGCGTCCCGGGTTATGGCGGGCCCTGTCCACCTCCCGGCGCGCCGCACGAATACCTGATCACTGTTTATGCCTTGAAAACGAAGCTGACGCTGGACCAGCATGCGACGCCCGCAGTGGTAGGCTTTTACCTCAACAGCAATGTCATACAAAAGGCATCTATCGTCATGTATGGGCAGCAGTAAAAGCGCCAATGATCGTCCTGGCGGACAGCTGGCATCCGGCGGCTTTAGGTTTTCCCGGCGTGAGGCGTAGGTTTGACATTTTTCCCCTATTTTTGCCCACCGAAAGGTCGTAAGGGCCTCAAAACTACTCTCATGTCAATCTTAGTCAACAAGCAATCCAAAATCATCGTACAGGGCTTTACAGGAACGGAAGGGACTTTTCACGCAGGACAAATGATCGAATATGGCACGCAGGTGGTAGGAGGCGTTACTCCGGGCAAAGGTGGCAGCACGCACCTGGACCGTCCGGTCTTCAACACCGTGGCTGACGCGGTAAAGGCTACGGGCGCGAATGTGTCGATCATCTTTGTTCCGCCGGCATTTGCCGCGGACGCGATCATGGAGGCCGCCGAAGCGGGGGTTGCGTTGGTGATCTGTATCACGGAGGGGATCCCCGTACAGGATATGGTAAGGGCTAAGAATTATCTGCTGGGTAAGAATACAAGGCTCATCGGGCCGAACTGTCCCGGTGTGATCACGGCGGGCGAATGCAAAGTAGGGATCATGCCTGGTTTCGTTTTCAAGCCCGGGAAGATCGGGATCGTGAGCAAATCGGGTACCCTGACCTATGAAGCTGCCGACCAGGTGGCCAAAGCGGGTCTCGGCATCTCCACGGCTGTGGGTATCGGTGGGGACCCCATCATCGGAACGCCGACAAAGGAAGCGGTCGAGCTGCTGATGAACGATCCGGAAACAGAAGGTATCGTGATGATCGGGGAGATCGGTGGTAGCATGGAAGCGGATGCCGCACGTTGGATCAAGGAAAACAACCGGAAGCCCGTGGTCGGGTTTATCGCGGGGCAGACGGCGCCTGCCGGACGCAGGATGGGTCATGCCGGCGCTATCATCGGCGGAGCGGATGACACGGCTGCGGCGAAGATGAAGATCATGGCGGAATGCGGCATCACCGTCGTACAGACACCGGCCGAGATCGGTTCTACGATGGCGAAAGTTTTAAAGAAGAAGTAATTTCAGGAGGTTATTGACATAGTAAGGCCGGCCCTTCTTACGGGACCGGCCCTTTTTTGTCTATGGATGGCCTTATGTGTGACGGATGTGTGGACAGGATCAATAGCAACGGTCGCGGTTCAGGTCGTGGCGGTCGTACCGCAGATCACGCCGATCATGGATCATGTCCCTGCGGTCGTGACGAACAGCATATCTATTCCCTTCCATTCTATCGCGAGACATATTGTTCCGGTCGTATCGCATATCCTGACGATCGTGGCGGACATCTACGCGGTCGTGACGAATGTCACGTCCATTATCATAACGGCTTTGAGCCTGGGTGGTAGATACTGCGCCGAGCAATAAGCCGGCAGCGAGAAGAAAGGTCAGACGAGTTTTCATTTTTTTTGATTTTAAGTTGGGGCCCAGTAGCGAGCTCATATATAAGATGGCCCGTAAGTTGTTCTGTTTAAGGAGGATACGTTACAACTATGTTAAAAGGGCCATGTCTTCGTGTAATTGATTCACAGACCGCATCTTATCCGTAGTTATCTTTAATCAAATTCCTTTTATGCGCTGGTTTCTCCTATTTGTATTTCTGGGCGTGCATACCGCATATTCGCAAACCCCTACGGCGGGTTATGATCACCGTTGGAATATGGTCGATTCATTGATGTATAAAAAGGGGCTGACGGAATCGGCGTTGGAGGAAGTGAATAAGATCTATATCCTTGCGCGTAAGGAAAAGAATGAAGCGCAGATGATCAAGGCGCTGGTATATCGGATCCGGTTGGGACAGGAGAGATCGGAGGAAGGACTGCCTGCCGCCATCCGGGAATTGCAGAGAGAGACCGACTCGAGCAGCCAGCCGGCAAGATCGATCCTGCAGAATATGCTGGCGAGCCTGTATCAACAGTATCTGCAGGAAAATATATGGCGAATACGTGGTCGTATGGAGACGATGATAAAAAATGATTCGGATATCACGACGTGGCCGGCGGCCGATCTCGAGCGTGCCATCAAGAAGCTTTATCTGCATTCACTGGATGCCGAGCGGCTGTTGGCGCATATCGATCTGAGCCGCTTTGAACCCATCATCCATGAGGGACAGGACCGCGGGCTTCGGCCGACGCTCTTCGATCTGCTGGCACGGCGTGCGCTGGAATTTTTCAAGTCCGGGGAGCTATACGTGGTAAAACCGGTGCATCCTTTCCGGCTCAGTGATCCGATGGCCTTTGGCGATGACGCGACATTTTCGCAACATCGTTTTTCTACCGAGGATTCTTTGGCCGGTCATTACCTGGCGATCCGGCTTTTTCAACGGCTGACCCTCCTGCATCTGGCGGATGCCCGGCCTGACGCATTGATCACCGTGGATATCGAGCGGTTGGATTTTGTCCACTCCAATTCCACTGCTGCGGACAGAGAGCCGGCCTTTATGCAGGAACTGGGGAGACTGACGAAGAAATATCCCGATCTGCCGGCCGCGGCGCAAGCCTGGTATCTGCAGGCTAACCAATTTTATATGCAGGGCATTGGGCGGCAGCAGCCGGAAGACAGTCTCGGCTCCATCAAGGCCCGAAAGATCTGCGAACAGGTCATCCTGGAACCCGACAGCAGCGAAGGCAAGGCCAACTGCAGCCGGCTATTACAGCTTATCGTGCAAAAGCAGCTTACGCTGAAAACAGAAAAGGTCAACATACCCTATCGGCCTTTCCGGACGCTGGTGGTCTGGCAGAACTTCGACCGGCTCTATCTGCGGTTGATCCGGATAAAAGATCTGGCATCGGACGAGACGGCATTCAACGGACCGCGGAGAAGTATCTATGACAGCGCTTATGTCAAAGAGCTGCTCGCGGCGCCCGTTTACAGGAGCTTTGCGCAAGATCTGCCCGAGACGCCCGATCTCCGGGAACATAAAACCGAGATCGCCATCGGCTCGCTGGCACCGGGCGGCTTTGCATTGTTGGCCAGCTCCGACAGCACGTGGAGCGGAAAACACGGGGTGATGGGTCTCGAATATTTTTCCGTTTCTTCTATAGCGTATATCAGCCGGGATAACGATTATTTCATATTGAACCGGGAAACCGGGAAGCCCATTGCCGGGGCGGTGGTCAGGCTATTGGACCAAACCTTTATACGCCCGCCGCATGGGGTACGCGAGCGAGATACGTCTGTGTATACGTCGGATGCCGACGGACATTTTTCGCCAACCATGGGTAAAAATGGCGGCCATAGCATACAGCTGCTGGACATCAGCATTCCCGGTGACCGGCTGCGGCCGATGGAGGGGAATTATTATCCGCTGGTGACGGAGGATATGACGACGTTTACAGATAAACGCGTGTATGAGGAAAAGCATGCGCATTGTTTTCTTTTTACGGACAGGAGTATCTACCGGCCGGGACAAACGCTTTACTTCAAGGGCATCGTGGTGACAACCGACTTCGATACGCATCGTTCCAAGCCGTTTGCGGGTCTTACCACGACGGTGATCCTGACCAACCCCAATAATCAAACCGTAGTTTCGCTGAAGGTGACGACCAATGAATTCGGGTCATATAACGGCACATTCAGGCTGCCGGAGAATCAGCTGAACGGAAGGTACGAGATCTATGATCCTACCGGCGGAGGTTCTCAGGATATCTCCGTGGAAGAGTATAAACGCCCCAGGTTCTATGTGGACTATGAAAAACCAAAGGGCAGCTATCGCATCGGCGACAGCATCCGGGTCACCGGGCTGGCTAAAGGGTATGCAGGCAATCATATCGACGGCGCGCATGTCAGCTATCGTGTGTTTCGGACGACCCGGTTCCCCTATCCCTGGATATTCCGGCGGACAAAGATGACTTACGTGCCTTATACCGCCAACCAGGAGGTAGCTTCCGGGACGGCGACGACGGATGCCTCGGGAAAATTCAGCTTTGTCTTTTATGCCTCGGCGGACGAGGAAGCGCGGCGTGACTACCAGCCCGAGTTCGATTACCAGGTAAGCGCCGATGTAACGGATCTCAATGGAGAGACCAGGACGGGCACGACGAATATTATCGCCGCCTATACGGGGGTGAAGCTATCGCTGGAAGTAGCGGGCGGAGATCATCTGCCGGCCGATAGCCTGCGGACGGTAAAGGTGAGTGCAAGAAATCTCAGCGATGAGCCCGTGGGGGCCGTGGTTCATGTGAGCATATTTCCCCTGTCGGCGCCGGACCGGCTGATCCGGCAACGGTTATGGGATGCGCCGGATCGTTTTGTAATGACAGAAAAACAATTCCTCGATTCGTTTCCGCATGATGAATACCGGGATGAGCGGGAGAAGGAGGCCTGGCCCAGAGGAGGCAAGGTGTGGGATACGACGGACGCTTTAGGCAGCCCGGATGGCGGGCGCCCCGACACCGCCAATTCGCTGCATATCCCGCGCGGTTTGCTCCGGCCGGGTTGGTATGTGATCGAAGCATCGACCACCGACAAAAGCGGGCAGGAGGTCAGGGACCTCGAATATGTAGAATTATATGATGGGAAGACCGGCAGACCGGGAAATCCGCAGTATTCCTGGGAGCTTTCCGGCGAGACGACGGCGGAGCCGGGCGGGAAGGCACTAACGGTGACGGGCAGCTCCGCGGCAGACGTATATGTCATCCGCACCGTGGACCGGGCCGCAACGACGGGGCAGACGCAGTACAGCCATTTTACGCTGGGTGGAGCGCGTAAGGAAACCGAATGGCCGATCACAGAATCCGACAGGGGCGGGTTCGGGGTGCTGGATGTTTTTGTCAAAGACAACCGGCTCTACTCGAATTGGAACGTGGTGCATGTACCCTGGACCAATAAACAGCTGGACATCAAGTATGCAAGCTTCCGCGATAAGACCCAGCCGGGGAGTGCGGAGAACTGGCGGATGACGATCAGTGGGCATAACGGCGAGAAGGTTTCGGCGGAGGTGCTGACGACGTTATACGATGCCTCGCTGGATCAGTTCAAGCCCCATTCCTGGACGGCGCCTTCGATCTTCCCCGAGTTCTCCGCAGAAAAAGATTGGAACGGCGGGGGCAATTTTAGTTTAGCCTTATCCCAGTGGCGGCAATTCGAGCCGATGGCGCCCATGGTCCCGTATCGGGTTTCCGAGCTCATACGGCCGATGGAAAACCGGCGGATGGCGTTCGGTGCGCAGCAGATCCATATCAGGGGAACCAATGTTCCGCTGGAGGGAGGCAATCTGCCGATGGCCAAGGAGCCTCTTAACGTAGATCGTGACCAGGTATATGCCTTCGGAAGGCAGGCGCGTATCAGCGTTACCGGTGCTGTGACCACTCCTACCATTGCTGGTTCCGGTGGTGCAGCCGATTCGGTGGCAGTGCCGCAGCAACCCCTGCGCAAGGATTTTCGCGAGACCGCTTTTTTCCTGCCTGAGCTGAGGACGGACAGCGCGGGCAGCGTGAGCTTTTCGTTCTCCATGCCGGAGGCGTTGACCACCTGGAAATGGATGACCCTGGCCGGTACGCGCGATCTCGCTTTCGGCTATTCTTCCAGATCGGTGATCACGCAAAAGGAGCTGATGGTGCAGCCGAATGCGCCGCGTTTTCTGCGTGAGGGCGACAAGATGGAGCTACATGTGAAGGTGGTCAATCTCACCGATTCCGAGCTCACGGGGCAAATGAGCCTGCAGCTCACCGATCCGACGACGGGCCAGCCTGCAGACGGCTGGTTTGTGAACCGTCAACCCAATCAATATTTCACTGTGGAGGCGCATAAGAGCGTTGTCGTGGGTTTCCCGTTGGATATCCCGTACCAATACAACCGGCCGTTGACCTATAGTGTCGTGGCACAGGCCGGCAAATACAGCGACGGGGAAGAGGCTACGCTGCCGGTGGTGAGCAACCGGATGCTGGTGACGGAGAGTCTGCCGTTGAATATGCCGGGCGACGGCACGCGGCATTTCGAGTTCGACAAATTATTAAAGAGCGGGTCGAGCGAAACGCTGAACCATCATGCGCTGACGGTGGAGTTTACGGCTAATCCCGCGTGGTATGCGGTGCAGAGCCTTCCCTATCTGACGGAGTATCCTTATGAATGCGCCGAGCAGACCTTTGAACGTTTTTATGCCAATGCGCTGGCGAGCAAGATCGCTACGGGCGCTCCGCGGTTGCGGGAGGTGTTCGACCGGTGGCGCGTCGAGGATACGGCGCAGCTGTTGAGCAATCTGCAAAAGGACCAGGAGCTGAAGACGGTCCTGCTGGAAGAGACACCCTGGGTGTTACAGGGTAAGACGGAGTCGCAGCAGAAAAAGAATATCGCCTTACTTTTCGATATGGACCGGATGAGCCGGGAGCTCGGCTCGGCGCTGGGCCGGCTGCAAGACATACAGGCATCCGACGGCAGTTTTCCGTGGTTCAAGGGTGGTCCCGACGACCGGTATATCACGCAATATATCGTCACGGGCATTGGCAGACTGGCGAAGCTGGGCGCTATCCCCGAGACGCTTCGCGGGAAAGCGGATTCGGTGGTGACGGCGGCATTGCAATACCTGGATGAGCAGATAAAGAAAGACTATGAGCGAGAGAAGGTCCTTGATGGGCGGGGCCATGCGGGTCCGGGAAGGGGCACTGTGTGGTTCGGCGGGTTGCCGATACAATATCTGTATATGCGCAGTCTTTGGAGTAACCGGGGTATACCGGGGGATGTGTTTCCCGCCATCAACTATTTCCGCAAGAAGGCGCAACGCGACTGGGTGCAGCTCAACAAGTATTTGCAGGGAATGGCGGCGCTGGCGTTGTATCGGACCGGGGATGTGCAGACGGCCCGGGAGATCGTGGCTTCGCTGAAGCAAAATGCGATCCATGATGAAGAGAAGGGGATGTACTGGAAAGGCATGGAAGGCGGATATTACTGGTACGACGCGCCGGTAGAGACGCAGTCTCTGTTGATAGAGGCTTTTCATGAGATCGGCGGCGATGCGAAGCTCGAAGCGCAGCTAAAGACCTGGCTGTTGCGGCAAAAGCAGACGCATAGCTGGCCTACGACGACGGCGACGGCGGATGCGTGTTATGCCTTGTTGTTGGGGGGACAGGACTGGTTGAATGCGGAGCGGTCGGTGGACGTGCGGCTGGGAGATAAGCAGATAACCTGGGATGGCGGTGACGTAGGTTATCATAAACAGGTCTTCGACGGAGCCTTTGTGAATCCCGGCATGGGGAATATCACGGTGACGATGAAGACCAGGGCTGGAGGCGGGTCGCCGGCCTGGGGCGCCGTATACTGGCAATATTTCGATATGCTGGACAGGATCACGCCTACGGGCGGCGGCAAGCCGGTGTTGAGCGTCGTCAAGCGGTTGTATATTCAGCGCAACAGCGATCACGGCCCGGTGCTGGACACGCTGGCGGACAATGCGACGCTGAAAGCGGGCGATCGCGTGGTAGTGCGTATGGTGGTGAAGACGGATCGCGATCTCGAATATGTGCATCTCAAAGACATGCGGGCGGCTTGTATGGAGCCGCTGGACGTGCTTAGCGGGTATAGATGGATGGACGGGTTAGGTTATTATGAGACGACGCGGGATGTCAGCACCGACTTTTTCTTCAACCATCTCCCGCGGGGCGCGCACGTGTTTGAATATACGATGCTGGCGGGACAAAGCGGGAACTTCAGCAATGGCGTCACGAGTATCGAGTGCATGTATGCGCCGGAATTCTCCTATCACAGCGAGGGTATCAGGGTCAATGTGGAAGGGACCTTTTGACCGAGGCGCCGATGCCTTTGATGAAAAGATAGTTGGTGGTGCCGCCCACTACTGCGCCCATGACGGGGATAAGGCGGCCGCCCGCGGAGGCGCCCATGCGGGTGAGGAGTTTTTCGGCGATATTCTCGAGGGCCGTCCGGGTGGCGATCATCCCCGCTTCGATGCCGAGGGAGACCGCGACGATGGTCATGAACTCTTCGAAGCTGAGGCTGTAGCTGCCGCGGCGGTCATAGATAACAGCCATGGTCACTCGAAATTGTTGGGTGAGATTGTTGAACAAGTCAATGGGGATGCCTACGATCATCGATGCGGCGCCGCCCATGCCGGTGATGGCGCCGGTGGAGGCTGCCAGCCGGGCGCAATGTTTAATAAACCCATCCAGGCCCATCTCGTCGACGCCTTTCCTGATGCCATATTGATCGATGCTGTCATAGACCTTCCTAAACCCATAGGTTGCGAGACGACCCGCTAATCGCTGCCCCTTCATGTCCAGATATTTATGGTTAGCTTCATGCAAAATTTGAACCAAGTTATGGGGCGACAGACGGAGGTATTGATCGTCGGACAGGGCATCTGCGGCAGTTTTTTGAGCCTGGAGTTGGAGCGTGCGGGGATCGCGCACCTGGTGATCGATGAGGCGAGGGAATTTTCTGCGAGCCGTGCGGCGGCGGGGTTGATCAACCCGGTAACGGGGAGGCGGATCGTCACGACCTGGATGATCGACGAATTGTTAAATTTTGCCCGGGAAGCATACGGGCGGTTAGAAGCGATCCTGGGCGCTGCATTCTTTTCGCAGGCGGCGGTCATCGATTTTTTTCCTACGGCGCAGATGCGGCTGGCTTTTTTAAAGCGGCTGGAAGAGGATGCCTCCTATTTGCGGATGCCGGTGGATGAGCATGACTGGGACGGGTGTTTTTATACGGAGTTCGGCTATGGCATCATCGAGCCTTGTTACCTGGTGGATATGCCGGGGCTGCTGACGGCTGTGCGGCGGCGGATGTCGGAGGGGGGGATTTTGCGGGAGGAAAAGTTTGAAGCCGGGGAAATCGAGTTCGGGGGCTGGGGTATCCGGTATTGGGATATCGAGGCGAGGCGCGTTGTGTTTTGCGACGGCGTGGAGAGTTTCAACAATCCTTACTTCTCGCGGTTGCCCTGGGCGCCGAATAAAGGCGAGGCGCTGATCGTAGAGATCGAGGGCCTGCCCAGGTCTATTTTTAAAAAGGGGATGAGCATCGTGCCCTGGCGGGATGGGCTGTTTTGGGTCGGTTCGTCCTATCAATGGGATTTCGAGCATGCCGGGCCTACGGAGGTCTTTCGGCTGCGGGCGGAGGCGGCGTTGCGCGAGTGGGTAAGGCTGCCGTTCCGGGTCGTGGAGCATCTGGCTTCCGTGCGGCCTGCTACGGTGGAGCGGAGACCGTTCGCAGGCTTTCATCCCGGCCAGCCGGCGATAGGCATCCTGAATGGGATGGGCACAAAGGGCTGTTCGCTGGCGCCTTTTTTTGCGCGGCAGCTGGCGGAACACATCGCGGCGGGCGCGCCGATCATGCCGGAGGCCGATGTCCGGAGGTTCAGCAAGATCCTCGGAAGGATAAAGAATTAATTCGCCGCAGAAGCGTGCGTGTCGGCGGCAGGCCGGCTGGCAGTTTCGGGACGGACGATCAGGGTCGTGTTGCCGGTGAGACAGCTTAGCGGGTCCTGGTTGAGGACGCGGGACATCGCCTGATATAATTCGGGGAGCTCATGGCGGAACTGCACGGAGCTTTCGAAGAATACCTCGACGGCCACGGCCCAGAACTCATGATAGTTGGTGGCGGCATAGTCACCCAGCAGGTTCCTGGTCCCGCTTTGTTGCATGGATGTGAATATCGGTCGGGCTACCTTGGAGAAATTCGGGAATTCCTTTTTAAAATGTTTGTCTTCCTCGGTCTGCGTGATGAAATTGACGTAGGCAAGCGCATGCGCCATTTCGTGCAGGCCGACGTTACAGTTTGGCGTATGGCCGGAGATGCCGCGGATGAAATTATCCCAGGAGAGATAGATGCCGCTCTGGTCTACGTGTCCCATGAATGGACGCGAATAGAAGCCATAGTGGTAGTCATCCCGCAGGATAAAGATATCATCGAAGTAGTTGAGCTTGAACTTTTCCAGGCCAAACGTCAGCTGCACGGCCGCGGCGCTGACGAGGATGGGCATTTCTGCCGTCTGTTCCACCTCTATATAGTGGAAGTTCTTCGTATGCTGGAAGAGAAAGGTGCGAAACAGGAATTTCCGCTGATCTTCGAGGCCGAGCCTGTTATAATATCGAAAATAGCGGGAGACCACCGAATGATAAAAGGTTTCGGTAGCGAGAAAACGTTTGAACTGATGTTTCGTGTAGAGACGTTGACAAAGAAGCGTCACAGGGCGATTTAGTAGTAAGACCCCCAGCACCAAGGAGAAGATAACAACGATTTCCATAAGGTTCATAATCCTTTTTGAAGTTCATGAAAAGATCGCAACAACCAGGTCTTACATTGGCTAGTGGATACGGAGCTATCGGTTTTAGATTAGAGAGGAAAAACGATAGGTGGGTTTAATCAAGAGGAAATGAATCGTACGGATGTGACAAAGTAAAAAATATTCCTGAAAAACAAAAGCGTTGTGCAAAGGTTTTCTTCGAGCCTGGCAGGTCATGGGCGCCTGAGTGGCAAATAAAACGTTGATAATCAAATTTTTGCAAGTTAGACGGGGGATGGAGCGGGCGGTTTGGGAAAAAGGGCCGTTTCGCCGGAATCCGACTGCAGGATCTTGTCAGGGGTCAGGGGATCCTGGTTCAGGAGGGAACATAGAGCGGAATAGAGCTCGGGCAGCTGTTTGTTAAAGGCGCCGGTGCGTTCGAAAAAGGTTTCGATGCAAACGGCCCAAAATTCCTGGTAATTGGTTGCCGCATAGGCATCGAGCAGATTGGTCTCGCCGTTTTGCATCCGTTCGAAGATAGGGCGCGCCACATCCGAGAATTCCACAAAATGGTCATGAAAGGTTTTATCGCGTCCTTCGCTGACCGTGAAGTTGACATAGGTAAGCGCATGCGCCATTTCATGGAGGCCGACGTTTTGCCCGTCCGCGTAGTTGTTGAACTCCCTGACGAAATGGCTCCAGGAAAGATAGATGCCATCCTGGCTGACATGCCCCTCGAAGGCCGTTTCATAAAGCCCGTAACGGTATTTGTCTTTGAGGATATGGATCGTCTGGAAATAGTCCAGCAGGTAATTGTCGAGGCCGAAGGTGAGTTGTATAGCAGTGGCGCCCACGAGAAGAGGTATCCGCTCATCCGGGTCGATATCGATATAATCAAATGTCTTGACTTCCATGAAATGAGCCAGTCTTTGAAGAAAGCGGTCTTTTCCGGTCCGGTTCAGACTGGCGTAATAAGGATTGTATCGGGATAGGAGGGTATCATAGTCGCCGCTTTTGTTTTCGAACTGTCTGCGCAGCTTTTTTCTACCGGCCCAGCCCATCCCCCGGATGGCCAGTGAAATGGCGGCAGCAGCGATAAGGAGGAAAAGGAATGTATGGGCAGCACCGAAAGACATGGCTCAAAATACAGGTTTTTTCCGCAATTAGAGTGTTTTGAGGCCGGCGGACCAGACAAAATGATGGGTTTTAGGCGTACTTTTGCACACTAATTCAATAATAAGTCAGGAAATGTATCGAACACACACGTGCGGGGAATTAAGAAGCGCTCAGATCGGCCAAAAGGTTACCCTGGCGGGCTGGGTACAGACAGTACGGAAATTTGGCAGTATCAGCTTTATCGATCTCCGTGACCGTTATGGGATCACCCAGCTGTTGTTCGGTGAGGACCTGAATGATAAATTAGCGGCGGCGCCGCTCGGGCGGGAATTCGTCATACAGGTCAAGGGGGAGGTAAGCGAAAGGACCAGCAAGAATCCCCAGCTTCCGACGGGAGATATCGAGATCAAGGTCGCCTCCTATACGATCCTCAATAAGTCGGTGACCCCGCCTTTTACGATACAGGACGATACGGACGGGGGGGATGACCTCCGGATGAAGTACCGGTTCCTGGATCTTCGCCGCCAGGCCGTGAAGAAGAATCTCGAACTGCGGTATGCCGTCAACAGGGCAGCCCGTAACTATCTGCATGAGAACAATTTCATGGACCTGGAAACGCCTTTCCTGATCAAGTCGACGCCGGAAGGCGCGCGGGACTTCGTGGTCCCCTCCCGGATGAACCCCGGCCAGTTCTATGCGTTGCCGCAGAGTCCGCAGACCTTTAAGCAGTTGTTGATGGTGAGCGGCTATGACCGGTATTACCAGATCGTGAAGTGTTTCCGGGACGAGGACCTGCGTGCCGACCGGCAGCCCGAATTCACGCAGATCGACTGCGAGATGAGCTTTGTGGAACAGGAGGATATCCTGACGATGTTCGAAGGGATGATCCGCCACATCTTCAAGGCCGTCAAGAACATCGATTATACGGAGGAGATACCGCGGATGAGCTGGGAAGATGCGATGTGGCGGTATGGGAATGATAAACCGGACATTCGGTTCGGGATGCAGCTGTTAAATCTCAAGTCCGCGTTTACCCTTGGGGGAAAGCTGCCGGCAACGGGTCAATTGATCGCCGGCGCCGGTTTTGGCGTTTTCGACAATGCGGAGACGGTGCTGGCCATTGCGGTACCCGGATGCAGCGAATATACGCGCAAACAAACGGACGAGCTCACGGAGTGGGTAAAACGCCCGCAGATCGGCATGCAGGGTCTTGTATACGTCAAATGCAATGCGGATGGAAGCTTCAAAAGCAGTGTCGACAAGTTCTATTCCGAGGAGCGATTGAAAGCCATAGCGGAAGCCGCCGGGGCGCAAAAAGGAGATCTGATCCTCGTGCTGGCGGGAAGAGAGGAAAGAACGCGGAAGGCGATGAGCGAGCTGCGGCTGGAGATGGGGCGGCGGCTGGGTCTGCGCCGTGACAACGAATTCAAATTATTGTGGGTGCTGGATTTCCCGCTATTCGAATATGCGGAGGATGAGAACAGGTGGGTCGCGCGTCATCACCCCTTTACCTCCCCGAAGCCTTCGGATATCTCGGTGATGATCAATAACAGCCCGGTGATCGAGAATGCCGAAAAATACCTGGAACATCCCTATAATCATATCAAGGCGAATGCCTACGACATGGTATTGAACGGGAATGAGATCGGTGGCGGTTCCATCCGTATCTATCAGCGGGAGCTGCAGGAGAAGATGTTTGCCGCCCTGGGGATGACGCCGGAAGAGGCCTTGCATAAGTTCGGCTTTTTGCTTGGCGCCTTCGAGTATGGCGCTCCGCCGCATGGGGGCATCGCTTTTGGTTTTGACCGGCTTTGCGCTATTTTGGGCGGGAGCGAGAGCATCCGGGATTTTATTGCTTTCCCCAAGAACAACAGTGGCCGGGACGTAATGCTGGATGCGCCCAGTACCATCGACGACAAACAGCTGGAAGAGCTGTCGATAAAATTAAACACCAGCGGGAGGGATAGTTTATGAAGACAACACGGGTGATCGCATGGATATTAGCCTGGTTCAACCTTATTTTTTGGGGGATCCCGGTGATTTCGTCGCTGATACAGTCGCTGGCGTCACCCAATCCATTGATACTTGTCATACTGGTATTTTTTGCTGCGATACCCTTGAACAGTTTTGCGGCGTTGCAGCTTCACCGGAGCATCCGGAATCCGCAGGTCAAGCTGAACCACCAGACGCCGGTGGGGATAAGGTTTGTAGGGACCTTTGCTTTGTGTGTCGGGGGGATCATCGCGGTCTCGGGCATTATCATCACGCAAAGCGCCAAGGATCTCCTGCCGGTCTGGAAAGAGCAGATGGCCCAATATAAACAGCCCGAGTCGATGGCGACGGTCGGTGGCCTGCAGGATATGGGTATCCTGATGGTGGTGCTGGGGCTTGCAGCGATCGTGAATGTGGTGTTGAATATGCGGTTGCTGAGGTGGTATTACCTGGTGAACCGCAGTGATGTGTCTTAGCTTCTCCGCCGCCGGCCGGGGCGATCCCGGACCGCCCTGGTTACGAGGAAGCCGAATACCAGGAGAAAGAATGCCGTGATGATCACGATCCTTTCCGCCGGGCCGATGGCGCGGCCTTTTCCCGCTTCGATGTTCGCCTGACATTCCGCGATATAGTTGTAGATGCCGGGATAGTGGTCATTGAGCCGCTGTACGGTAAGGAACTCGTCCTTGGCCGCGTGAAAGCGGCGTTGGCCATAGAGATCGAGGGCATACGAAAAATGCCGGGTTGCGGCGCTGGGCTGGGCGTCGATATCGGCGCTGTCGAGGTATTCGTCAAGGATGGCTACGGGGACCGCGAAATTAAGTCCGGCTGCCAGTCCGCCGGTATTCTCCAGCGATCCAAAGGTCGTCAGTCCCACCACTTCTCCCCGCTCGTTACATACGGGTCCGCCGCTGCTGCCATGGTTGATATTGGCATCCATCTGGATCACGGGCCAGTGGCCCACCGACTGTTTGATGGCGCTGACGATGCCTGTAGTCAGTGTCGGCTCGATGGCCGAGGCGGCAGAAACAAAATCATTGTTCGTCACGGGGCCGGGGTACCCATAGACAAAAAGTTTTTCGCCGACAAGGGGCGGGTCGGGAGGAGCCAGCTTCAATACCGGCAACTGTCCGCCGTCGGTGATCTTAAGAACGGCGATATCTTTCCCGGGCATCGGCGCGCCTTTGATGACGATATCCGCCTGTTTCTTGACGGTGTCGGAGATCCGGCCGGGCGCATCGCTTCGATAGACCACATAGATATTCTTTTTGAGGTCATACAGGATCATCGAAAACAGGCGGGAGTAGACGGAA
>DASZOW010000689.1:0-4978 GCA_035550615.1 Puia sp. | reverse complement strand
TCTTCCCCGGCAAGGAAAGCCTTTATAGAACCGGGAAACGCAGACGGGTAGTGGTGATGCCCTGGCTGCAGGCCGGTGCAGCAGCGGCAGTTTTGGCGGCAGTAATTTTGCTGGTATTGCCCAGGGAACCTAAGAACGGCCGTGCTGCGAAATATGTAGCCGCGTCGCCTACGGCTGTAAAGGCGACACGCGCAGAGACTGCTGTCCCAAAAAACAACGTTACCGTTGTAACCTTGCCGGCTCCGGCTACGTTACACCCTATAAAGGACGCACTTGCGGTACGGCAGGACAAAACTTCGGAACACGACAAATCCAGGACGCCCGAAGCCATTCCGCAACTGACGAGCACGACACCTGCGCCGCTAATTGCAGCCACCGTGCCGACCGTCGATACGAACAGCGGGTCTTCGAACCTGTTAGCCGACGCTCCTGTTCATCCGGATAAAGCGTCCCTGCCTGTGACGACAGCGGTGGCCGTGAATATCCCCAGGGACCAGTCCTCCTTCGCTACCCAGGCCCTGCTAAAAGAAGCGCAGGAAGACGGGTCGGGCGACATGGCAGATGATCTTCAGCCGGCTGGAAAAACAAAATTGCGTGGTCTCTTCCGGAGAGTAACCCGTGTTTTTGGCAAGACGGCGGACCGTGATGACGATGGTCAGCGGCAGGTATTGATCAGCGCCTTTCAGGTAGAATTGAAATAATTCACACGCACAAAAAAAAATTTATGAACCGGGTATTATTACTTACGGCAGGATTATTTATTGCACTTTTTAGCCATGCGCAGAACGACACCACGGCAAAGAAAGACCACCGGCAACCGGAAGACGATACGCTTCGCGTCGGCAATCTGCTGATCATTCGCAATGGGCCGCAGGAGCATGGCGACGAACCCTATGTACGCATCCGCAACAGGCGGCATGATCGCAGCTATCGGCCCGGCAATATCAGTACGAACTGGGGCATCGTGGACCTTGGGTTTACGAACTATAATGACCGGACAGTTTACTCTTCGGCGGCGGCGCAGCAGTTTGCACCGGGCGGGAGCAAGGACTGGTTCAAGCTTAAAGACGGGAAGTCGGTGGATGTGAACATCTGGATCTTTATGCAACGCCTGAACCTGATCAAGCACGTCGTGAATCTGAAATATGGGCTTGGACTCGAGCTCAACAATTACCGGTATGAGGAGAATATCCGTTTTCTCACGAATCCTACCAGGGTGATCATGGATACCATCAACTATAGCAAGAACAAGCTGGCGGAAGATTTTATAACCGTTCCGGTATTGCTCAATTTCAATTTTACGCCACATCGAAGGCATCCTTTTGGGCTAAGTGCGGGCGCCAGTTTCGGCTATCGCTATTCCGCGCGGGAGAAGTTCAAGAGCGGGGCGGAAGGCAAGGAGAAGACCTACAATGATTTCGATCTGTATTCCTGGAAGATCTCCTATATAGCCGAGCTGCAGTTGGGTTGGTTCAATTTGTACGGCAGCTATGCGACCCGGAGCATTTTCAGCAAAGGGCTGGACCAGGTCCCTTATACGTTCGGCATCCGGATCGGGAACTGGTAGGTATGAGCGGCCGGCGGGGCGACCACGCCGGCCAATCGTTTGTTAAAACTTTTTCACAACCAAAATAATATTTGGGCGGCAGTCGTTGGAATGGGTTAAATAGCCGTATCATGAGGTCCCAGAAGTTAATCCTGTGCAGTATGCTGGTCTTTGCTCTTTTCTCCTTCCGTGACGCCCATCACCGGACTTCGAGCAAACGTTTTTTCCATCATTTTCCCGACGGAGAGATTTATATCGTTGTGATCAAGAGCAACTACGAGCTGCAGGTGTATGACAAGGACGGCTGGTATGCCACGTATCCGGCGGTTTTCGGCAGTAAATCGCTGGATGACAAAATGGTGCAGGGGGACAGGAAGACCCCGGAAGGCGTTTACCATATCGTGTCGAAACGGCCGCATGAAAAATGGGACGAGATCATGGACCTCGATTATCCGACGCGTGCCGATATCAGCAAATTCAACGAACGGAAAGCCAAAGGATTGATCCCCAGGAGCGCTCATATCGGCGATGGGATTGCCATCCATGGGACCTGGCCGCATGACGATATTGCCGTGGACAACTACCAGATGTGGACCAATGGGTGCATCTCCCTGAAAAACGAGGATATGGAAGAAGTGTATAAGATCGCGCCCGTAGGCACCAAGGTGATCATACAGCATTAAGCCAGCCCGGCCCCGTGCTCCAGGCGCCGCGCAAACCCGCCGCCGTTCTACAGATGTCCTTTTTTGATCTCTTCCACGACAGCCGGGTCGAGCAGGGTGGTAGTATCCCCGACGTTCTGCAATTCCCCTTCCGCGATCTTTCTGAGGATGCGCCGCATGATCTTGCCGCTGCGGGTTTTCGGCAGCCCGCTGACCAGCTGGATCTTATCCGGCTTCGCAATGGGACCGATGATCCTGGCCACGGTCTGGATGATGTCCTTGCGTATGGACTCGTCATCCGTTTTATTGCCGTTGAAGATCACATAAGCGTAGATGCCCTGTCCTTTGATATCGTGAGGATATCCTACCACCGCGCTTTCCACGACTCCCGTATGCATGTTGATGGCATTCTCCACTTCGGCGGTTCCGATGCGGTGACCGCTGACATTGAGTACGTCGTCAACGCGGCCCGTGATCCGGTAGTTACCCTCGGCATCGCGTAAGGCGCCGTCCCCGGTGAAGTATAGATTGTGATAGGTAGCGAAATATGTCTGGCGGCAACGTTCATGGTCGCCATAGGTGGTGCGGATGATGGACGGCCAGGGAAACTTGATACAGAGATTGCCGCTGACATTGTTCCCTTCCAGCTCCTGTCCTTTTTCGTCGACCAGGACCGGCTGAACGCCGGGCAGGGGCAGGGTGGCATGGGCAGGTTTCTCAGGCGTCACGCCGGCCAGATTGGAGATGAGGATGCCGCCGGTCTCCGTCTGCCACCAGGTGTCTACTATCGGGCAGCGGCCCTTGCCGATATTGTCATGATACCAATGCCACGCTTCTTCATTTATCGGTTCGCCTACCGTTCCAAGCACCCGCAGGCTGCTGAGATCTTTGTTTTTGACGACGTCGAGCCCGAATCCCATCAGGCTGCGGATGGCAGTCGGCGCCGTGTAGAGGATGTTTACCTTGAACTTATCCACGATCTCCCAGAATCTGCCGGCGTCCGGATACGTAGGGATGCCTTCGAACATCAGGGTCGTAGCGCCGGCGCTCAGCGGGCCGTATACGATATAGCTGTGACCCGTGATCCAGCCGATGTCTGCGGTACAGAAATAGACCTCTTCCGGCCGGTATTGGAACACGTTCACAAAGCTGTAGTTGGTGAAGACCATATATCCCGCGCAGGTGTGTACGACGCCTTTGGGTTTACCCGTGGAACCGGAGGTATAGAGGATGAACAGCGGATCTTCCGCGTCCATGGTCTCGGCCGGGCAAACGGGGTTACCCTGGGTTTCCACCTTGCGGATCTCGTCCTCCCACCATACGTCCCGGCCTTTGATCATGCTGATTGGAACGCGGGTGCGGGTGAGCACGATGACCTTTTTAACGGAAGAGCATTGGACCAGGGCGTCGTCGATCACCGATTTCAGGGGGATCTCTTTGCCGCCGCGGAAGGCGCCGTCCGAAGTGATCACCAGGTTGCACTGTGCGTCCTGGATGCGGTCCGCGATGCTCTGGGCCGAGAAGCCGCCGAATACTACCGAGTGGATGACCCCGATCCGGGCGCAGGCCAGCACGGCGATAGCCAGCTCGGGAACCATGGGCATATAGATACAGACGCGATCGCCTTTTTTCAGACCATTGTTCCTAAGCACATTGGCGAACTGGCAGACTTTGAAATGTAATTCTTTGTAGGAAAGGATGCGAAAGTCCTCATCCGGGTTGTTCGGTTCCCAGATGATGGCCGGTTTGTCGCCTTTATCGGTCAGATGACGGTCCAGACAGTTCTCGGCGATATTCAGCTGTCCGCCGCTGAACCAGCGGACGCGCGGTTCGGTAAAATTCCATTCCAGGACTTTGTCCCAACGACGGCGCCACTGAAAATGATTCGCGATATCCGCCCAGAAACCTTCCGGGTCAGTAACACTTTTCTGATAGGCCTTGCGATATTCTTCCGGGGTTTTGATCTGGTAAGGATAGCTCATCTGATAACTTATTTTTGTGTGGACGAGCCGCTTCCAGCGGCTCCTGTTAATATTTCTAAACACTGCCTATCGGCATTACGATCCTGCCGAACATTTCGTTCAGCAGACCGGCAACACCCGTATAGATCGCCGACGCCCCGCAAATGACGCCCTCATAACCGGCGACATGTTTGATCCCACTATTTCCGGTGTAATCGCCCAGCGCCAGTAAAAAGAACAAGATGGTCAGGGTGGCGAAAACAAACTGCAGGGCGCGGCTCAGCTTCAAAGTTCCGAAGAAAAGCAATAAGGTGAACAGTCCCCAGATAATCAGGTATGCAACCATGGCGCTTTCCGACGGACCGGCCATCCAGCCCATTTTCGGCATTACGATCAGGGCCACCAGCGACAGCCAGAAGAACCCATAAGAAGTAAAGGCCGTCAACCCGAAGGTATTGTTCTTTTTTGCTTCGATGACCCCGGCTATGACCTGGGCAATACCGCCATAAAAAATGCCCATGGCTAAGATCATCGTGTTCATCTCAAAAATGCCGGCATTGTGCAAATTCAACAATACCGTGGTGGTGCCGAAGGCGCAAAGGCCCAGCGGCGCCGGGTTGGCAAGGCCTTCCTTGCTGGCAGCGACAACAGGAGGAGGGGTCATAATCGTTAGTTATTTCTACAATTTTAAATCATTTTATCAAATTCGTCAGAATCGATTGCAAAATTTGTTTCCACAGGCCCGATTGGAGTACTTTTGATCTCCCATGGCCACTCCCAATGCTACAAGCCAGACCACAGACATTCGC
>DASZOW010000688.1:0-6143 GCA_035550615.1 Puia sp. | reverse complement strand
ACAGGCCAACGCATCGACATACCAGAAAGCGCAAACCAAAAAGGTGCTTTCGGGGAAACCGAAATCGTCATAGTGCTTATAGCGGTAAAAGAGTCCTTTGTCGGTAAGCAGTTCTTTTTCGAGTGCTGCAATATGGTCCCTGGCGCGCTCGCCCCGGTGACTAAGATAGTCCATGGTGATCATGCTCAGCGTGCTCGCGTCGAGATTCACTGTTCCGATGGCCTGGGTATAAAGCCGGCGAACGGGGTCGTACGCCTGTTCCATCAATTTGTCCGCAATTTCCGACAGACGAAGGGCCTTGCGCATCAATGCCTGATCACCGAAGATCGAGGCAATTTTATAGGCGGCCTTGGCGCCGGCCCAATGGAACAACAGCGTATAGGTGTGGACCTGGGTCGCATTCCGGAACTCCCACAGACCCGAGTCGGGCATCTCCATGGTTCGTTCGATCTGCGCCAGCAGCCAGGGCACGATCCGCCGGTAGCTGCTTTTTCGAAGAAAGATCAGCCGTTTATCGGAATACAGCGGCAGCAGGCTCACCAGCACCTGGCCATACACGTCGTGCTGGCTCTGGATATAGGCCTTGTTGCCGATCCGGACCGGTTTATTCCCCAGGTACCCCGGCAGGTCCAGGGTCATCTCGAACAGCTTCTGATCGCCGGCCACCGAATACAAAGGCTGCAGCGAATCGGTGGCGTTGTGCAGGATATTATAGATGAAATCGAAATATTTCTCCAGCTCTTCGAAGTGCCCGATCTGGTTAAACGCACGCAGGGTGTAGTGCGCATCGCGAAACCAACAATAGCGATAATCCCAGTTGCGCGTACTGTCGTGGAATTCCGGCAGCGAGGTGGTACCCGAGGCAATGATCCCGCCCGTATCCTCATACTGATGCAGCTTCAGCACCAGCGCGGAGCGGATGATCTCGTCCTGATAGATATCTGGCAGATAGGAGCTCTTTATCCAGGACTGCCAGTCTTCCACGGTCTTGCGGATAAACTCTTCGGCCGTCTCCCTGAGCGGAGCTTCCAGCGGTTCGCCATAAGTAAGCACGAGGTAACGGTCCTGATCCAGGATGAAAGACTTCTCCTTCTGTACATAGGTCAGCGGCACATCGGTAGTGAGCCTCACCTGCTGGTCGAGGTTGAGATAACGGATATGGTTGCTTGCGATCACCGATTCGGGGACGACCCGGCCATAATCGCCTCTCGGCTGGCAAGAGATGGTGATCGCCGGAGTGCCTTCGAGCAGCTCGATCTTTCTTACGAGCATCAACGGCCGGAACTGCCTGTCGTAGATGCGCATTCGCGGGGCGCAGTCTTTGACGACGAACTTGCCGTCGACGCTGGTAAACTCCGTGCACAATACGTTGGTATTGGGAATATAATATTGCCGGGCGCTATAATTCTGCCCGGTGGGCTGGATATAAAAATGGCCACCGTTGTCTTCATCGAGCAGGCTGCCAAATAAAAAGCTGCTGTCAAAACGCGGAAGACACATCCATTTGACGTCGGCTTTCAGGTCTATATACGCCAGGTAACTACAGTTCCCGACGATGCCCATGTTGTACTTATGGATCGGCATAGTCATTTCTAGGCTAACGACCCCGGCTCGGTCGTAGCCAGCGAGTTCGTCGGTTCAGTAATCTCGTTTAGAATAGGAAGCACCTGTTGCTGGCTCAGGATCGTGTATTGAGCCGCCGATGCGCCGTTATTGACCCGGATGGTATAGGCCTCTCCTTCCAGGGCCTTGAACATGTCTTCGTCCGTGGTGTCGTCGCCTATACACAAGGCGAAGTCCGGATCCATCTCGTTCACGATCTTCAATGCCGTAGCGCCTTTATCAAAACCGGCGATGCGGACCTCGATGACCTTGTTGCCGTCGATCACCTGCAGCGTCGTGTTCTGGACCAGCTGGGAAAGCGTATTCAGCAGTTCGCGGGAACGGGAGAATCCCAGTCCTGTCTGCGTATTCCGGTAATGCCAGGCAATGGTGTTGGACTTCTCTTCGATAAAAGAGCCGGCGCAGCGCAGGACGAACAGCTGCATCATCCGGCGGATCTCTTCTTTCCAGAGATCGGAGACGGAGACCACCTGCTGCCAGGAGCCGTTGCGTAGCTTGAAGCTTGCGCCATGTTCCGCCACCAGGGTGATGGGCATCGCGCCGAGCCAGCGGTCCAGGGAAGGGATATCGCGGCCGCTGATGACGACCACATGATTACGGGTATCGGCGGATAGCCGGTCGAGCAGGTCCCTGACCGCATTGTCCGGAGCCGCTTCGGATGGGATGCGGGAGAATGGCACGAGCGTACCGTCGTAATCGAGCAGCAGGCACCTGTTCTTCGAGCGTTGATAATGTTTGCGGATGCCGGCGATGGCTTTCTCGTCCAGCAGCTTGACCTTTTGCTTTTGCTGTTCCAGTTTGACCTGGGCGAGCTGGTCCATAAAATCGTTGACCCATCTGAAAACATCGTATTCCTGCAAACGGCGTTGCATCAGCGACATGCGGTTCCGCTGTTCATAGAGCGGCATCGCCAGCGCGCGGGTTATCGAAGAGGCGACGTCCGAGGTATCGGTGGGGTTCACCAGGATGGCTTCGCTGAGCTCGCTCGCCGCTCCGGCCAGCTCGCTAAGGATGAGCACGCCGCGTCCAAGGCTGCTGGCCACGTATTCCTTGGCGACCAGGTTCATGCCGTCCCGTAAAGGCGTGATCAGGGCCACATCGGCCGCCTGGTAAAGCGCGATCATCTCTTTAAAGGGAAGATGATTGTACCGATAGATCACCGGCTGCCAGCTGATACTGGAAAAACGGCCGTTGATGGTGCCGACTTTTTCTTCGATCTGTTTTTTACGATCGTTGTATGCCGGGATGGTATCGCGGGAGGGGACGATATTGAGGATGAACACCATCTTTTCCCGCCATTCCGGATAGCGTTCCAGGAAATATTCGAAGCCATTGAGCCGGTGCATCAGTCCTTTGGTATAGTCGAGCCGGTCCACCGAGAAGATGATCTTTTTATCTTCCAGGTTGGCGCGGATCTTATTGCGCAGCTCTTCCACTTCCGGATCGGAGGACGCGTTATGGAATTTCTCATAGTCGATGCCGATGGGGAAAAGATCGATGCGGATCAGCCGGTCCAGGTACTGGAGATTATGGAAATGGTTGTCCACGCCCAGCAACATCCGCACCGAATGCAGGAAGTGCTGGACATAGTCGTAGGTATGGAAGCCGATGAGGTCGGCGCCCATGACGCCGTGCAACAATGTCTTTTTCCATTCGGTGGGCAAAAGCCGGAAGATCTCATAGCTGGGGAAGGGGATATGCAGGAAAAATCCGATGGTCGCCTCGGGCCGTTTCGTACGCAGCAGATGCGGCAGGATCATGAGCTGATAGTCGTGGATCCAGACCTGGTCGCCGGGTTCGAGCAGCGGGGCGATCTTCTCTGCAAAAAGCTGGTTCACCTGTACATAGGCGTCGAAATACTGGTTCTCATAAGTGGCCAGTGAGGAAAAATAGTGGAACAGGGGCCAGAGCACCGAGTTGGAGAACCCATTGTAATAATTGTCATATAAGTCCTTGTCGACGAATACGGGGAGGATGCTGAAATCCTGGCCTTCGGCATGCGCGGCTACTACCTGGTCCCAATCCTCCTGGGGAAAATCGGCCACACCCATCCACATTTTTTCCGTGATCTCGCCGCGTTGTGCCGCCGTGTTCTCAAAATAGCTTTTAATCGCAGATACCAGTCCGCCCGAACTTTGGCGCAGGCCGACCTTGTCGCCGTCCTTGTCAAGAGAGAACGGCAACCTATTGGATATGATGATCAAACGTGCCATGCCCTATCTCCCCAACAATGGGGCCAAAAGCGGTATGCTGCAAGTGGCAGCAACCTATTTTAATCGTGCATTTAGGTCGAGGCCATAACGGCGAGCCGTGTCTTTGGCGATATCATAGCCGGCATCCGCATGACGGATCACTCCTATGCCGGGGTCGTTGCGCAGGACGCGAGCCAGGCGGCCGGCGGCTTCGGGGGTGCCATCGGCTACGATGACCATGCCGGCGTGGATGCTATAGCCCATCCCTACCCCACCCCCGTGGTGCAGGCTTACCCAGCTGGCGCCGCCGGCGGTATTGACCAGGGCATTGAGCAGGGGCCAGTCGGCCACGGCATCGCTGCCGTCGAGCATGGCTTCCGTCTCGCGGTTCGGCGAAGCCACCGAACCGGTATCCAGGTGGTCGCGGCCTATGACGATCGGCGCTTTTACCGCGCCTGTCCTGACCAGTTCATTAAATGCCAGCCCCGCTTTTTCCCGTTCTCCCTGTCCGAGCCAGCAGATGCGGGCGGGCAATCCCTGGAAGGCGATCCGTTCGCGGGCCAGCCGTAACCAGCGTTGCAGCGAGACATTTTCCGGGAACAGCGACGCGATCACCTGGTCGGTGACGGCGATATCGGCGGGATCACCGCTAAGCGCTGCCCAGCGGAAGGGACATTTCCCTTCGAAAAAAAGCGGCCGGATATAGGCCGGGACAAAACCCGGGAAATCGAAGGCATTCGCGAGACCGGCCTCTTTGGCTCTGGCGCGGAGGTTATTGCCATAGTCGAACGTAACGGCGCCACGCCGTTGCAATTCCAGCATGCACTCCACATGCCGGCGCATGGACCGGTAGGCATAGTCGATGTATTGTTCCGGCTTCCCGGTGCGGAGCACTTTGGCCTGCTCATAGGAGAGCTCATGCGGCCAATAGCCGATCAGGGGATCATGCGCCGAGGTCTGATCCGTGAGCGTGTCGGGGATACAATGGCGTTCCAGCAGCCGTTGCAGCAGGTCCACCGCATTACAGCGAACCCCGATGCTAAGCGCTTCGCCCCTGGTCTTCGCGGCCAGCGCCGCGTCGATAGCGGCATCGATATCCGTCATTTTTTTATCGAGATAGCGGGTCTCCAGGCGTTTGTCGATCCGCCATTCCTCTACTTCGGCCACCAGCGCCACGCCCTCGTTCATGGTGATGGCAAGCGGCTGGGCGCCGCCCATGCCCCCGAGACCGGCGGTGACGTTGAGGGTTCCGCGCAGACTGCCGTTGAAATGTTTGGCTGCGGCAGCGGCATAGGTTTCAAATGTCCCCTGTACGATGCCCTGCGAGCCGATATAGATCCAGGAGCCGGCGGTCATCTGTCCGTACATCATCAGCCCTTTGCGCTCCAGTTCGTCAAAATGCTGCCAGTCGGCCCATTTGGGCACCAGCTGGGAATTGGAGATCAGGATACGGGGGCTGTCCGGGTGTGTGCGCAGGATGCCTACCGGCTTGCCGCTCTGGACCAGCAAGGTCTCGTCGGCCCCGAGGTCTTTTAGCGCTTTGATGATGAGATCCAGCGACTCGAAATTACGGGCAGCTTTTCCTCGTCCGCCATAGACGATCAGTTCTTCGGGCCGCTCGGCTACGGCCGGGTCCAGGTTATTCAGCAGCATGCGCAACGCCGCTTCCTGTATCCAGCCTTTGCAGGATAATGTGGCGCCGGTGGGTGTTTTGTATTTGACCGGATCGTATCTGGGTGTTGTGAGCATGCTCATAACGGCAAGTTTTTTAGATGGCAAATTCTTCTTCATGGCCCGCATTCAGGCGGATGCCCTTTTGCCGGGCGAAACTGTCGCAATGCCGGACAAAGGAGAAATCATGGATGATCGTATGCAATCGCCGGATGTCCTCGCCAAAGATGCGGTCCTCACTGGCAAATTCGACAAAATTCCGCACATAATCATGGGCGGCTTCCAGGATGCCGCTGCTTTTCAGCGGACGGCGGAACTCGATGGCCTGGCAGGCGGTAAGCAATTCTATGGCCAGGATCTGTTCGAGATTATCCAGCACCTGGTTCAGCTTGCGGCCGCTGATGCTACCCATGCTCACATGGTCTTCCTGACCCAGCGAGGTGGGGATGCTGTCGGCGCTGGCCGGGAAACAAAGGGTCTTGTTCTCTGTGACCAGGGCCGCCGTCGTATACTGCGGGATCATAAAACCGCTGTTCAGGCCGACATTGCTCATCAGCAGCAGCGGCAGCCCCCATTTGCCTTCCAGCAGCAGATAGCAGCGCCGGTCGGAGATATTCCCGATCTCGGCTGCGGCAAGCGTCGCGTAGTCGAGAGGCA
>DASZOW010000687.1:0-4118 GCA_035550615.1 Puia sp. | reverse complement strand
AGGAGCATCCGCATGAGCGGCAGGCTGGTGGGCAAAAGCTGGGCGCCGCCGGCCAATCACCCCTGGCTGGCCCCTTTACAAGACTATTTTCTTGGCGTGGAAAACGAGGACGACGCCCGGATAGCCCGTCAATACCGGGGGAATGTCGATCCCCGATTTCTGCGATGGGCGATCCGCCGGATCGCTTTGTGGAAGAACGAGTGGCGCCCAGCCGCTTTTTATCACCTGCATGGTACTAAAGACAGGACTTTTCCTATCCGGCTCGTCGAGCCGACACATAGGGTGGAAGGAGGCGGCCACCTGATGATCCATAACCGGGCCGCGGAGATCAGTAAAATTCTTGCCGGATTATTTGGGGAGTAGGTTAAATTTGCCTGCACATAAAAAAACCGTGTACATGAACACGCACCAGCTAGTGATCATTAGCCTCGTAGCCCTGATCTTATTTATCCTGCCCTCCTTTGGCGCCTATTTTCTCTTCAAAAAGGCCGGCCGGCCCGGATGGCAGGCGCTGGTCCCGGTCTTCAACACCCTGGTGATGCTCCGGATCGCCCGGCGACCGCTGTTCTGGTTCTTTTTGCAATTCGTGCCGATCATAGGATGGTTCATCTCGCTGGCTATCTATGTCGAGTTCATCAAGGCATTCGGGAAGTACAAATTCTACCAGCATGCCCTGACGGTCATTACGGGGGGACTCTATTTCCTCTATGTGGGCCTGGATGCCAGGACCCGGTATCTCGTTCCTGCCGAGGCGGCGAAATATAAGAAATCCACCGTGCGGGAATGGGTCGATGCCGGCGTATTTGCCGTGGTAGCCGCCACGCTTATCCGGACCTTTGTTTTCGAGGCTTATACCATCCCGACAGGCTCCATGGAAAAGACCCTGCTGATCAACGACTTCCTTTTTGTCAGCAAGTTCAGCTATGGGCCGCGGATCCCGAATACCCCGTTGTCAATACCCTTTGTCCATAATACGCTGCCGATCACGAACGGCAATTCGTATGTCGAATGGATCAAGATCCCGTATACCCGCTGGTTCCCGAGCCCGGTGCATCGCAACGATGTCGTCGTCTTCAATTTCCCCGAAGGCGATACGGTGATCAATCTGCCGGAATATCAGAGCCTCCGGCCTTATTACGAGGTATGCCGGGACCTGGGTGGACGCGGCGGTATCGACTCCGGCCGGCAGATCGTGCTGGGCAATCCCGATCAATATCCGCTGGTGATGCGTCCCGTAGACAAGGAAGAGAACTATATCAAGCGTTGCGTGGCTATTGCGGGGGATACCTTACAGATCAAGAACCAGGTGGTCTGGATCAATGGCAAGGCAGTGCCCTTCCCCGGTGAATCCGAGACCTATTATACGGTGGATACCAAAGGGCAGCCGCTGGACGAGACGGTCTTCAAGGAGGAATACGATGTCGATATCAACAATATGGACGAGGTGCGTCAGACGGGGATACCCAATCAATTCGATATGCTGCTGACCTGGTCGGCGCATCAGAAGATGCTTGCCAGCGGGTTGGCCGCACGGATCACCCCCGATATCGACAGCCAGGAGTCGGTGTGGCCCTACGTGCCGAGTCTGCCCTGGTCCCGCGACAATTTCGGTCCGGTCTGGATCCCGGCCAAGGGAGCGACCCTGACGCTGACCCCGCAGAACTATCCGCTCTATGAACGGGCGATCCGCGTCTATGAACGCAACCAGTTCGAGCTCAGGGACGGAAAGTTCTGGCTCAACGGCCAACCGGTGACGCAATATACTTTTAAGATGAACTATTACTGGATGATGGGGGATAACCGCCATGGTTCGCAGGACTCGCGTTACTGGGGATTCGTACCCGAGGACCATGTGGTCGGTGAAGCGTCGTTGATCTGGTTGAGCCTGGGACATGGCATCCGGTGGAACAGAATCTTTAAAAAAATCAGATAACTATTCCCGACGCCCTATGAAATGGCTAACCTGTCTTCCGCTTGCGTTGCTGCCGGTCCTGGTCCATGCCCAGAAACCTGCGGTCAGGCCGAAACCCAACCCCAATCCTTATGCGAAGGTCGACGCCCTAGCCCTGCAGCTCCCCGATTCGGATTCCCGGGACGTAAGCCGGATCGCCCGGTATGTGGACACACATTTTTCGACGCCGACGGAAAGGACGCGGGCCATCTTTATATGGATCGCCGAGAATATCGATTATGATGTCGTAAATATGTTTGCGCTGAATTTCTACGAGGATACGGCGGAAAAGATCGCCAAACCGCTGCGGACGCGGCGAGGCATCTGCGAGAACTATGCTTCGCTCTTCACGGCGGTCTGCAACCAGGCCGGCATCCGGAGTGTGGTCGTGGAAGGCTACACCAAGCAGCGGGGGTTCGTGGGGTATATCCCGCATGCGTGGAGCGCCGCTTTCATCGACGGGAGCTGGTATCTGTTCGACCCGACCTGGGGTAGCGGTTACGTAGAGAACAACAAGTTCGTGCGGAAGATCAACGAGAGTTATTTCAAGGCTACGCCCGGGAGCTTTATCGGCACGCACATACCCTTTGACCCGCTTTGGGAATTTTTGTATTACCCGGTGACGACGGAGGATTTCTTCAACGGGAAGACGGGAGTGGACAAGACCAAACCTTATTTCAACTTTCCCGATTCCATCAGGGCTTATGAGACGATGAGCACTGTGGAGCGGGAGCGGATGGCGGCGGACCGGATCGAAAAGAACGGCGTCCGTAATTCGGCTACGGCCGACATGATCCGGCATTTGCGTGTCGATGTCGAGAACTACAAACGACAGGCGGAGGCCGACCGGCAGAACCGGATCGTCGATGCCGCCAATACGGCGCTCAGGACCTATAACAATGCCATCAACCGGTTCAATGAATTTATCAATTACCGGAATGCCAAGTTCAAGCCGGAGAAACCGGACGCCGAGATCCGGCAGATGCTCGACACGGCAGATCATGAGTTGCAACGGGCGAAGACCGAAGCGGCGGCCATCGTGCTGACGTCTGCCGATACGCGGTATGAACAACCCCTGAAACAGCTGCAAAGCGGGATCGCCGAGATGGAACCGCATGTCCGGGAGCAGCAGGAATGGCTGACCAAATACTTCGGCAAAGGGAAGCTGGGAAGAAAGAGCATGTTCTATAAGGTCACCTGGTTCGGCGCACCGATAAATTAGCCATAATGCAAAAAAAGACATTTACGCTGGAATATGAGGAATACGCTTCGGACCGGGAGCTGGCCGCGGCCGATGCCGCTTTGTTGAACAAGGCCCGGGAGACTACCGAGGATGCATATGCGCCCTATTCCCGTTTCCGGGTGGGGGCGGCTGCGCGGCTGGCCAACGGCGTGATCATTACGGGGACCAACCAGGAGAATGCATCCTTTCCGGCCGGCATTTGTGCAGAGCGGACCCTGCTGTCGGTAGCTGCGGCCCAGTATCCGGGGGTTGCCATCGACACGCTGGCGATCAGCTATGATAACGAGCAAGGCGTCAGCGACCGGCCCATTTCGCCCTGTGGGATCTGCCGGCAGTCGTTGCAGGAATTCGAGCAGCGGACGGGTCAGGCGATGCGGGTCATCCTGGGGGGAGTCACGGGGAAGGTCATCGTGCTGCCGCGGTCGGGGTTGTTGCTGCCGCTGGCATTTTCGGCAGATGAGCTGCGATAGAATTTCTAGAACGACAATGTAACGTCCGTTTCGGCGTAACCTACGCAGGTCAGCGTCAATCCTTCCTTAAGGTCGTTTTCCGTCAACACTTCGTTATTGCTCAGTTTGACATGTCCCCGGATGAGCCGGGCTACGCAGGTGGAGCACCGGCCGGCGCGGCAGCTATAGGGCAGGGCAATGCCGTTTTTTAGCGCGGCTGCCAGGATCGTATCGGGCCAGGCCGTCGTGAAGGTATGATCGCCTTTTGGCGTATGGATGGTGACTTGTCGGGGTGTCGGGTCGATCGCGGGCGGCAGTGGTCGGCGTTCCACCGTAAAATGCTCCTGTCTGATCCATTCTTCCGGGACGCCCATCGTCCGCAGGGTGAACTGCGCCATCCGCATAAATGCCGGCGGCCCGCAGATATAGAAACGGGTCTCGTCCCTGAGGACGCCGGTGGTGAGCAGCCAGCGTT
>DASZOW010000686.1:0-4151 GCA_035550615.1 Puia sp. | reverse complement strand
GTTCGAATCCTGTACGACCCACGAGGCCTCCGGTTTCAGCCGGGGGCATTTTCTTTGAAGCATAGGGGTTTTCCTTAGTTATTTTACGAAACCGTTGCAGCGGACGGGCCGTATATTTTTTTAAACTACCCTATGCAGACTAAAAGACTTCACATTGAAAAGGAAGACTTTATATATGGCTATTTCCCTTCTCAGGCGGAAATAGATGCCGTTCCAATTCCATGAACCGCTGGATGAATATTGCGCGAAGATGCACGTCGGTTAGTCTCCCGGACGTGCGGGGCGGCAACCCGGCATTCCTTTTGCACGTATTACCAGTCAGTTAATCACTTAGCCTTCAGCACCCTAAGAAAGGAGCTGGCAACTTTTTACCGATTATTAACTACAGGGCGTTAAACGCAGAGCCGGCCGGCCTGTCCAACGGCCTGAAATCCTCAGATATGAAACGAAGCCTAGCTTTTATCCTGGTCGCAGCCGCTACCTTTTTTACCGTTGCCTGTAAGAAATCTTCCGGGCCTTCCGCCGGCTATGGAGCCAGTTCCCTTTTCCCACTGACGAACGGAGACACCTGGTACTATATCGACTCTTCTTTTAGCGATACGGGTGGCGCTCCCGAAGCCTATCTCGACACGATGGTGGCTACCAAGGCCACATATACAGACGCTTCCGGGACGATCTATCTCGGAATGAACAATCCGAATGGGTGGTTTGGCGGAAGTTATATCGCCGTCGATCCCAATAACAGCGCCGTTTATGAGGTAGACAGTCCCTCTTTTCACCCTTATATCATGTTCGCGATGGTGAACAGCGATGGACCGATAGCCCGGCCCAGCTACGATAACTCGAATCCCGCCTGTCCGATCACCTATAACCAGATCGGCTACGCCAGCCCCGTGCAGATCAAAGGCTTTAACTGTTACGAGAATGCGGAGACGATCACCGATTGTAATAATACGGTGCTGGAGCAGACGAACTATTTTGTCAGTCCCGGGGTAGGCGTAGTGCGCATTGAAGATTATTATACAGATACTACGGGCGGGGCCAAGAAATTCTATGAGGATTTTTCGCAGACGCTAACGGATACGGCATTTGTCAGATAGCGAATCGGGGCGCACAGATGGCGGGCGGCAGCGGGTCTCAGTGGGTGGAAGATCATCGGTGCCGGCGGGCAGCGGTGGCCGGCGGGTAGCGGTTTTCCGGCAATAATCGGGCGGTTTTGGCGTTTAAGCACAAAGCCTTTCTATGCGCCGGACCCTAGCCATGGCGGTCATTTCCAGCCTTTTGACCGTCGCCGTATCGTGTGAAAAATCGGCTCAGCCACCAGCATCCAACGCCGTCACCGGAAATTGGAATTTTGTTTCCGTGAATGTGCAATCGGAAACGATAGCTGTACAAAACGGCGATACCTCCATCTCTTACCCCAACTATATCACGCAGCAGAATTCCGGGACCATTGATTTTACCGTCGACTCGATGGCCGTGAAAGGTCTTGGCTATGCGGTCGATACAAGTTTCTATACTTATTTTTATATGAATGGGGTAGTCGTGGACACCGTATCATCGCCGCTTATCGGATCTATTCCGCCCACATCCATGGGAATTCCGTATAAGATGGTGAACACCGATTCGCTGTATATTGCCAATGCGGGCATTTTCTTTCCCGCAGGGGCTGGTTCGGCGAACCAGGGACTGGGCGCAAATTTTGTCGTCAGCGGAGACACCTTACGGATCACTTCGCACATCAACGATACGGCATCGGCAGAAATAACGATCGGAAAGGCCGTTATTACGCTGGTGAAACAGCATTAAGCGAAATTTTAGTATATTGGACAGCGCAGAAAAATCTGCGTTGTTTGTATATGAACAATACTCGTCGCGCTTTTCTGAAACACTCTTCCGCGCTTACAGGCGGTTTTTTCCTGCTTTCATCTTTTAAGTCGAATCCTTTTTCGCCACGGTTATGGCCATCCGACCAGATCAATGTGGGCGCCATCGGCATCAATGGCATGGGCTGGGCCGATCTAACGGCTGCGCTGAAACAGCCGGGCGTCAATGTGGTCGCGCTCGCCGATGTGGACAAGAATGTGCTTGATAAACGAATGAAGAGCCTGGCGGATATGAAGATCGATACCAGCCGTATCAAGACCTATAGCGATTACAGGAAACTGCTGGAGCAGAAGGATATCGACGTGGTGATCATCGGGACGCCGGATCATTGGCATGCCCTGATCATGATCGAGGCCTGTATGGCGGGTAAGGACGTCTACGTCGAGAAACCCGTAGGCAACAGTATCGGGGAATGCCGTGCGATGATGGCGGCTCAGCAAAGATATAAGCGTGCCGTGCAGGCCGGGCAGTGGCAGCGCAGCGAGCAGCATTTCAAGGAAGCAGTCGATTTCGTGTATTCCGGGCAGTTGGGGAATATCCGTACGGTCAAGGTCTGGTGTTACCAGGGATGGATGAAGCCAGCGCCTGTGGTTCCCGATTCTGCGCCGCCCGCGGGTGTGGATTACGCCATGTGGTTGGGGCCTGCGCCTACCCGGGCCTTCAATTCCAGCAGGTTCCATTTCAATTTCCGCTGGTTCTGGGACTATGCCGGTGGATTGATGACGGATTGGGGCGTGCATTTGCTGGACTATGGCCTGCTGGGCATGAAGGCAGATGTGCCGAAGAGCGTGGCCGCCCTCGGAGGAAGATTTGCCTATCCGGATCTGTATGAGGAGACGCCGGATACGCTGACGACGCTTTATGAGTTCGACGGGTTCAATATGGTTTGGGACCATGCGATGGGCATCGATAATGGAAGTTATGGACGGGATCACGGGATCGCATATATCGGAAACAATGCGACACTGATCCTGGACCGGAATGGATGGGAGGTCATCGAAGAGCGACAGAGCAAGCATAAGGTCTCCAAGCCGCTTGCCAAGGTGCAGGACGACGGACTGGTGAAGCATTGGGCAAACTATGTCGGGGTCGTGCGATCGCGGCGGTTCGAGGACTTGCATTGTTCGATCCAGGACGGCGCCCATGTGGCGACGGTGGCGCAGATGGGCAATATCGCTTTCCGAAGCGGGAAGAAATTGAACTGGGATAAGGCTGCCGGGCAGTTTACGGACGATGATGTCAATAAGCAATACCTGATGAAGGAATATCATAACGGGTACAAACTGCCGGCGATCTGACAGCCTTAGGTCCCTTTGGCACGCAAAATGCCGCTGTGCTATTAAACATATCTTAATGCCCCGTCTGTCCAGGCTTCTTGTATTGCTGCTATTGCTGATGCCCGTACTGGCATCTGCCCAACAAAAGGATTCGTTGACCAAAAAGCTGGACAGCCTGGCCAAAAACCCCGATAGCACAGGCGCCAAACAGAAGAACAAGGTTAGCCCGTCCTTTTACAATGAGAATACGAGAATAACGCCGCATGTCTACCTCGTGCTGGTGGCGGATGACATCAAGCAACAGTGGACTTCCCCCTTAAGGGCCACCGGACGCGAGTGGCTTGCAATAGGGGGTTTTGCGGCGGTGACGACCGGAACAGTGCTGTTTGCCGACAGGCCGGTGAACCGGTTTGCGGTAGAGCAGGTCCGGACGAACCATGCCGTCGTGTCCGCCAGCGGGTATGTCACCGATTTCGGCGGCTTGTACGAGGCTTATACGCTCGCCGCGCTGGGAACTTATGGTCTCGTCTTTAAAAAGGACAAGGAAAAGACGACCACACTTCTGGCAACACAGGCCTATATCACCGGGGCGGCCATCGAGACGATGGTGAAATATCTGACGAGCAGACAGAGGCCATCCTATTATGACGCCGTCACCGGGTTGAACAGCCATGTGTTCCATGGCCCCTTTTACCACTTTCTGAAAAAGGACAATGCTTCCTATGTATCCTTTCCATCCGGCCATACCACCGTGGCATTTGCCGCAGCGACGGTTTTTGCCATGGAATACAAGGACATCTGGTTTGTTCCGATCATTTCCTATTCAGCAGCCGCTTCGATCGGGATCAGCAGGATAGTCCAAAATCAGCATTGGATCTCCGATGTCCTGGTAGGCGCCGCGCTCGGGTTCCTTACCGGAAGACAGGTAGTCAATAACTACCACCGCTATTCAAAGATCCAATTAGAGAAGGCAAAAAAGAAAAATAC
>DASZOW010000685.1:0-6457 GCA_035550615.1 Puia sp. | reverse complement strand
GGCGAGGATCACCGTTCTGCCGCTGACCTGGTACTCCTGCAGATCGTTCTTGTCGATATACGATACGCCCGTGGCGAGACCTTCTTTGTCCGTGAGCACCTCGCGCGCCATGGCATTGGTCACCAGATCGACATTGCCTGTCCGGATGGCGGGAAGCACGAGACAGGAGGAAGAGGAGAAATCGCCATACACCTTGCAGCTGCGGCCGCATTGCGAACAAAAAAAACAATTTCCCCGCGTCGGATCCATGTCCTTGGTCACCTTGGTCAGGATGGAAAGCCTGGAAGGGTAGACCGGTACGCCTACCGAACCGGCTGCTTTTTTGATCATCAGCTCATGCAGTCTCGGTTTTGGCGGAGGCAGAAAGATGCCGTCGGGATCGTTGGGCAATCCTTCGTTGGTGCCGAATACACCGAGCAGCCGGTCGATCTTATCGTAATACGGTTTGATGTCGTCATAGCCGATGGGCCAGTCGTCGCCCAGACCGTCGATGCTTTTTCTTTTGAAATCTTTGGGCCCGAAACGCAGCGAGATGCGGCCCCAGTGATTGGTCCGGCCACCCAGCATGCGGGCGCGCCACCATTCCCAGGACGTGGTGCCGGGTTTACCCGTTTGCGTGTAAGGCTCGCCGTCGACCTCCCAACCCCAGTAACAGCCATCGAAATCGCCAAAGGGCCGGAACCGCGTGCTGGCGCCGCGGCGTACGGATTCCCACGGATTCCTCAATTGATTGCTATCCTTTTTAGGGTCGAACATCGGACCGGCTTCGAGCAGGCAAACTTTAAGTCCGGCATGCGCAAGAACATAGGCCGCCATACCGCCGCCTGCACCTGATCCTACTATTACGGCATCGTATTTCTTGGGTTGCTTCTTGATCTGTAGGTCTCCCATTCCTGGTTTATGATTTGTGGATGAAGGGGTAAATTTAATGGTTTAGCAAAACAACAAACAAATAATTCTTGGAGGAGCGGCCACACCTATTTGCTCCGGTCTGCTGCGGTACGATCACGGAGCGCCTTGAATTCGGAACCCGGCTTCCACTCCGGCCACTCATGGCTAAAGGCCAGTTTCTTCCCGATCGTATAGACCAGCTCCACGTCCTGCAGGCCACCCGTGAGATCCCAGGTGGCGGGATCATATTCATCGGCCGGCTGATGATAGCGCAGCGCGGTATATTCATCATGCTTTTTCCTGCCATACGCCGCGCCGCGGGTAACATCGTCGACGCCGCCATCGGCCGTGATCGCAGGGACGCCCGCCCCCGCAAAACTGAAATGATCGGAACGGAAATAGTAGCCGGCCTCGGGATGATCTTCCGGCGCCACATATCTCCCCTTCGCCTTTGCGGCATCCGCCACGTAATCTTCGAGCGTGGACTGCCCCTGGCCGCTATAGGTGATGTCCTTTGTAGGGCCATAGGTGTTGAGGACGTCGATATTCAGATTGGCCACCGTCGTGGAAACCGGATAGATGGGATGCCGGGCATAATAAGCCGATCCGAGCAGCCCCTGCTCCTCTGCGGTCACCGCAAGGAAGATCACCGTCCGTTCCGGTTTTTCGGGAAGACTCTTAAAGGCGCGGGCGATCTGTAATAATGCGGCGGTGCCGCTGGCGTTATCCGCGGCGCCATTATAGATAGAGTCGCCTCTGGCGTCGGGCTGGCCGATGCCGAGATGATCCCAGTGTGCGGAGAAGATGACATATTCATCGGGATATTTGCTGCCGGTAATCTTAGCGACGACGTTGTGCGACATGTTGTAAACCTCTTTGACCTTCACAGAGCCGGAAAGCGTCAGGTCCAGCGGGACCGCTTTGAAACCGGGATGTTGTGCGGCGATGAGCAGGCTGCTGTCCTTACCCGCCGCGGCGAGCAGCTTTTTGGCCGCCCCTTCCGTGATCCAGCCCTGCAGCGTCAACTGGTAAACGGGACTGTTTCGGGTGTCGAGGTGCAGCTTGACGCCCCCATTGCTGCTTTGCACGACGCTAAAGGGGTAGGAAGCCGCGGCCGTATTGTGGATGATCAGACACGCCTTTGCGCCCTGCCGGGCGGCCTCTTCGTATTTATAGGTCCAGCGGCCATAGTAGGTCATGGTATGCCCCTTGAAAAGCGTGGAGTCGTAAAAACCGGGATCGTTGACCATGACGACGACGGTCTTGCCTTTTACATCCAACCCCGCATAGTCGTTCCAGTGATACTCGGGAGCTACGATGCCGAAACCCGCAAAGACGATATCGCTTTTATCCACCTGGTCGACGCTGTCCGGCTTTTCCGTCCAGCACACGAAGTCGGTCATGTTGTGCAGATGAAGGACGGTCTTCGGCGAGTGGATCTCGAGCGTCGGCGGAGCGGCGGCACTGACCTCCACCAGGGGAACATCCTGCGTATAGCTGTTGCCGTTACCAGGTTCGAGACCCAGGCGGGAATAGGCCTTGACCAGGTAATCGATGGTCCTTGTCTCACCGGGCGTAAAGGGGCGGCGGCCCTGGAAGGAATCGGATGCCAGCGTCCTGATATCGGCGGCCAGCGTGTCCTTGTTGAAAGCGGCCATGCCGGCATCGTCGGAATCCGTGGAGCTATTATTGCCCTGCCGGCAGGAAACAACGCCGCACACAACGGCCACGAGTAGCCCGGTACGGAGAGCGGAATGGATCATAAGCTTGAAAAAATTAATTGATAGCCGGAAGATAGAACATTTTACCGGCTCATCAGCCAGCTGACGGCAGCTTCTTTGGCCGGATCGGCATCGGCGCCCGCCGGGGCGGGGGCCACTAGCTGGTCGGGTTGTATGCTGCCCTCGCAGATGCGGCCGGTATGGTCGGCTTCCTGGCAGACGGTCAGCACAAGCATGGATTTATCGGAAAGCTCATGTGTAGCGTTGGCCGTAGTATAACCCGCCGTCGGCTCACCGATCAGGCTGGTCCCGGCCTTGCCTTTGAAAGCCAGCGCTACGATCTCGCCGGCGCTTACCGTCCGGCGACCCGTGAGGACGACTATGGATTTTTTCACGCACCGGGTGCGGTATCCGCCCGTGCTGACGCGGCAGATGACATGCCGTCCTTCAAAAGCAATACCGTCGTGATAGGCGATCGGCACGCGTTCATCGCCCGCAACGAAATAGCCGCAGACTCCGTCGCCCAGCAAAGGCCCTATCCCCGTGAGCATCGGCCAGCAGTTGCCGCCGGAATTCTTGCGCAGATCGATGATCCAGCGGGAAATGCCGCCGCCTGCATCCAGTCTTGCGATCACCGCCTGAAGACTATCGGCGATGCGTTCGCAGATCAGCGAATCGGTAGTGCTGACCCACGGGACGGTGAGATAGGCGATACTGTCCTGCAGCCACTCCCCGCGGATCTCACCCACCAGTTCGGAAAGCGGTGGTTCGGGAGCCAGGCCGTCCTCATCGCCGGTATAGCGGGCGGCTTTGGCCGGAGACATGATAAAGCTATGGCGTTCGTTGAGCTGTTTGAAGCACCAGCTGATGGACGCATAGGCGTCTTCGCAGGTACCCGCCGCCTCTAGCTGCTGCCGCGCCCTGGAGGTCAGCTCGGCCCAGTCCACCTCGTTCCTGCGGTAATAGGTTTTTTCCATAAAGCCCAGCACTTCGGTAAGAAGCTGCTCCGCCTTTGCCATACAGGGCAGCGTATCGGTACGGGATAGAGCATGGCCGTGAGCGGGCAGGACGCCGGCGAGCAATAGCGGCAAAAAAAGAGATCTGATCATTATGTTTGCGCATTGGATCGTCTCATAAGATAAAGAAAATCTTCAAATCCACACGCCCCCAAAAATTATTTGGCGTCCGGATCAAAAAAAATTACATTCGTTGGGTACATTCTGTTTTCTCTTATCTTACTAATCAATTACTACTCATGGGCAATTCCCGCAGAACCTTCCTCAAGAACAGCGCCCTGGCCCTCGCCGCCACCCGAATCCTTCCTTCCAGCGCATTAAGCCCTTCCCGGAAAAAGGATATTGTCGGTTTGCAGCTCTACTCGGTCCGCGATGCCATGGATGTAAAACAAGATCCGGCCGGCAGTCTGAAAAAGCTGGCCGATATGGGCTACCGGTATGTAGAACATGCCAATTACGTCAACGGTAAGTTCTATGGCTATGCGCCCAGGGATTTCAGGACCTTGCTCGATGGTCTCGGACTGCACATGATCAGCGGTCATACCGCGTTCAAACCCGAACATTGGGACGCCGCAAAAAAAGATTTTACCGATAGCTGGAAAAAGACCGTGGAAGATGCGGCGATCCTCGGACAGAAATTCGTGATCAGCCCATGGATCGATGAAAGCCTGCGAAAAGATTACGACGGCGTCCTGCGGTGGATGGAGATCTTCAATAAGAACGGCGAACTATGCAAATCGCAGGGGATGAAGTTCGGCTATCACAATCACTGGTTCGAATTCAATACCGTGCTTAACGGTCAGAAATTGTACGATATTATCCTGCAGCACACCGATCCGGCGCTGGTCGCCCAGCAGCTCGATATGGGCAACCTCTACAATGGCGGCGCCATCGCCATTGCGATCGTGATGCAATACCCCGGCCGCTTCGAGCTCATGCATGTCAAAGACGAGATCCCCGCCTCGGCAGGCAAGCCGGCCGATGAAAAATACGAAAGCACGATCATCGGACAGGGCATCGTCGATACCCATAAGGTCTGTGACCAGGGAAGAAAGGATGGGACGAAATACTTCATCATCGAACAGGAATCCTATCAGGGTAAGGATCCCTTTGAATGCTGCAAGGAGGATCTGGAGATCATGAAGAAATGGCATTATTGACGACCGGGGTCCCGCCCCGGGGGGCTTGCACTATTGGACGGGCTACCGGGCGGTCGCCACATAAGAGAATTGCGCTTTCCTGTCTTCGACATATACATCGAAATCCCCCGGTTCCGTCACCGTCTTCAACTGCGCGTTCACAAACGCCAGGTCGTTCTTATCGATCGTAAAACTGACGGTCTGCGCTTCCCCCGCTTTTAAAAAGATCTTCCTGAATGCCCGTAACCTGCGCATATTCGGCGTGACGCTCGCATAATGCTGGCGCGTATACAGCTCTACGGTATGCTTGCCGTCGCGGCTACCCGCATTCCGGATGGTGACGCTGACAGTCAGCTTGCCGGATGGGATGAGGCGGTCCGTGCTGAGATGCAGATCGTCGCAGGTGAACCGGGTATAGCTCAGGCCCCATCCAAAGGGAAAGAGGGGATCGTAGCCGTCCATCGTCATATCGGAATTGAAGATCTCGCGGATGTCCTCGGTAGGTTTGCGATCATACAGCACCATCTCGCCCATGCTGCGGGGATAACTGTAAGGCAGCCGTCCATCGGGATTGTAATCGCCCGTAAGCACGTCGGTGATCGCCTCCGCCGTTTTGCGTCCGCTCCAATAGGCCATCAGGATGCCCTGCGCCAGGGGAGCGATAGCGGTGATGAACCGCGGCCGGCCTTCCGTAAGCACGAGGATAACGGGTTTGCCGGTGGCCGCGGCAGTCCGGGCCAGGGCTTGCTGCGGTTCGGGTAGCGCCAGATCGCGGATATTCCCGGGACTTTCCGCATAAGCATTCTCGCCCAGACAAAGTACGATGGCGTCGACGCCTGCGGCAGCTGTGCGGAGTGCGGCAGTATCATAGTTGGCGGGGCTGTCGAAACCGGCCACGCTGGTCGTGGTCACATGATCGGCGCCAAGCCGGTCGCTAAGCGCAGCAAAGATGCTCTTACTGTCGGCGGGATACCAGCGTTCGTCCTTACCCTGCCAGGTATAGCTCCAGCAACCGTTGAGGGCGCTGATGCTGCGCGCGGCCGGTCCTGCGACCAGCAGATGGATGTTGGGCTTCAACGGCAGGATGGAATTCTCATTCTTCAGCAGGGTCATGGCCTCGTGTGCCGCCTGCAACGCGAGCGCTTGATACTCGGGCCGGCCGAAATTGGCGGCGGCTGCCGGTTCCGGATAAGGATTGTCAAAAAGCCCCAGTTTGAATTTCAACAGCAGGATGCGGCGCACGGCATCGTCGATGCGGCTCATCGGAACTTCGCCTTTTTCCACGGCCTCTTTGAGAAGGATATAAAAAGAGAAGTCGGAAGGGACCATGCTCATATCGATACCGGCATTGATCGCCATCACCACGGCGGCACGCGGCGTAGCGGCGACATGATGACGGGTATGTAGCCGGATGATGTCTTCCCAGTCGCTAACGATCACACCCTGGAAACCCAGCTCTTTCCGAAGGACATCGGTAAGCAGGTATTTACTGGCGTGGACGGGAGTACCGTTGATCTCCGCAGAATTGACCATCAACGTAGACGCGCCTGCCTGCACCGCGGCCCTAAACTGGGGCAGATAATATTCCCGCATCTCGATCTCCGGAAGATAGATCGGCGTACGGTCCTTGCCGGTACGCGAGTCGGAATACGCCAGGTAGTGCTTCATACAGCTCGCGACGGCCGTAGGG
>DASZOW010000684.1:0-2204 GCA_035550615.1 Puia sp. | reverse complement strand
CGATGCCGTTGATCAGCTTCAGATAACGGCTGTTGCTTACGCCGAGACTGCGGAAAGCGCTCTGGAAGCCATGCGCCAGGTGATAGGCCAGCGCCAGGCAGCCGATGAGGTATACGATCACCACCCAAAGGCTCGTGAAGGTGTCCTTCATCAGGTGGAAAAGATCATGCATCTCTATGCCATTGTAGGTTTGGGAGTATTCCACCGGCATGTCGAACCGGGAAGGGATCCAGAACTGCCTGATATGGATCACGAGAAAAAGCAGGACGAAGGTGCCCAGCCAGCCCATATAACGCGAATACCATTTACTGCCCTTGTTGCCCATGGGCACCTGGTAGGTCACCCCGCGCTTTTTGCGGTTCTGCTGTTCCAGCACATAGGCCTGGACGATGTGGATGATAAACCCGATAAAAAGCCCGATCTCCAGGGTCCGCATCACCACGGTAGTCCCCAGAAAATGCGCGGCGATATTGAACATCTGCCCATCGTCCATCGCCCAGATACAGGCATTCACGCAAACATGCACGATGAGAAAAAGGATCAGGAATATGCCGGTGAAGCCCATTACTAATTTCTTGCCAACAGAGGAGGTAAAGAGTTCAGACCACTTCATGCGTATAGTATTTATCTTTTTCTAATGGCCGCATGCGATTCGCCTTCGGCTCGGGCCATATATATGAGTATTAATCAATAGCGACCGGGATAATCCGGCACATTTATGTCCGCGCAAATTTAGCACAGGAATGTCATCCAAACACTTTTCATTTACTTTTTTTAGCTGTATGAGGACGGGACGCCCGGAAATCCCCGTTGTTTAGTATCTTAGCCGCCAAATTTCCGCTGGGGAAGCTACCGGCATTTCGCCGGTGGAAATCCATAAATGCGTGAAATAACGCCATGACAAACGATCCCAAAAAGACTCCAAGAATGAAGCACGAAGAAGATTTTGAAGCGAATCTGGCCGGCGATGAAGGGCAAAGCGAGGAGAGTAAGAGTGGCTGGTTCAGGCGTATCAAAAAAGGTATCCTGACCAGCACGGCGGAGAAAAAGGAGACGCCTGAAGGCCTCTGGACCAAATGTCCCAACTGTAACTACATCTGCACCGTCACCGAACTGCGTGAGAATATATTTGTATGCCCCAAATGCAACCACCACCACCGCATCGGCAGCTCGGAATATTTCGAAATTCTTTTTAACGACAACCAGTACGAAGTGCTGTTCGAGAACATCCGTTCCAGGGACTTCCTCCATTTCACCGATCTCAAATCCTATCAACGCCGTCTCGAGGAGACCTGGGCAAAGACGGAGATCACCGACTCCATCCGCATCGCCGCGGGCGACGTCAGGGACCATCACATGGTCGTCGGCTGCATGGACTTCGAATTCATCGGCGGCTCACTGGGCAGCGTCATGGGCGAACGCATCTCCCGGGCTGTCGACTACTGTCTCGAACACCGCGCGCCGCTGCTGATCATCTGTAAATCGGGCGGGGCCCGGATGATGGAAAGCGCCTTCTCGCTGATGCAATTGGCCAAGGTCTCGGGTAAACTGTCCCAGCTCACTGACGCTAAAATTCCCTATATCGCACTGCTCACGGACCCGTCCTTCGGCGGCATCTCCGCCTCCTTCGGGATGCTGGGCGATCTCAATATCGCCGAACCCGGCGCCCTAATCGGCTTTGCCGGCCCCCGCGTCATCAAGGAAACGATCAAAAAAGACCTTCCGGAAGGCTTTCAGCGCAGCGAATTCCTCCTCGAACACGGCTTCCTCGACTTTATCGTCAACCGCCGGGAGCTCAAAGAACGTATTGCCACCCTGATGACCCTGTTCAAGAACTAGACGGCCCCTACCCTCCTCGCTTATATGCCCGACACCAAAGAAATAAAGAACAGATCGGCCTATCATGACTATTTCATCGAAGACAAATTCGATGCAGGGATGGTGCTTGCCGGTACCGAAGTGAAATCGATCCGCGACGGCAAGGTCAATTTCGTGGATAGCTTCTGCGTATTCTTCAAGGGCGAGCTCTGGATCAGGAATATGCATATCGCCGAATATCGCTTCGGCACCACCAACAACCATATCGCAGTCCACGACCGGAAACTGCTCCTCACAAAACGCGAACTGCGCAAACTGGAGAACAAGATCAAGGAAAAAGGGTATACCATCGTACCCCTGCGCATCTTTTTCAGCGACAAAGGTTA
>DASZOW010000683.1:0-5793 GCA_035550615.1 Puia sp. | reverse complement strand
ACAGAATCAATAGCGCTTTTGTGGCTTTCATTGTCTTTAATCCTCCTAATTTAACTATTTTGTACGTAAAATAGTATTTCCAGTTGCTATACCCGGTAAAAATTAACAAAGCTGCAGAGCAAACCCCCAGGGTCCTGGTGGCGCCATTGGATTGGGGACTTGGACATGCAACAAGATGTATCCCAATAATTAAAGAATTATTAAATCAAAGATGTAAGGTTATTATCGCTGCTACGGATCTTCAGGAGACGCTTTTAAGAGAGGAATTTCCATCTTTGACCTTCATAGGATTATCGGGCTACCGCGTAAAATACGACAAAAACCGTGCCCTTACGATCTTCCGGCTCCTGCGATCGATCCCGAAAATCTTGATCCGCCTCAAGCGGGAAAATGCCTGGCTAAGCCGTTTTGCGGCCCGGGAAGGGCTCGATCTGGTCATTTCGGATAATCGGTATGGGCTGGCGACGCCCGGTGTATTCTGCGTTTTTATGACGCATCAGCTGCTGATCAAAACACCTTTTGGACGGCGTGCCGACCGGCTTATCCAGAAAATGAATTACCGGCTTATCCGGAAATTTTCGCGATGCTGGGTGCCTGATAAGGAAACAGCAGGTTTGGCGGGTGAGTTGTCTCATCCGCAATCGATGCCGTCTATCCCTACACGCTATATCGGATGGCTTTCACGGTTTAGCGATCCGGTGGCTACATCTTGTGGGAGCACCCTCGTGGTCCTGCTTTCGGGACCGGAGCCACAGCGGACAGTATTTGAGCGACTCCTGCTCCGGCAGGCCAGGGAAATGGAATGGCATGCAGGCCCGTCTCTAATCCTGGTCCGCGGTCTGCCCGGAGGAGGCCCTCCCCTGCCGGCGCTGCCTTCCTGGGTCAGCAGCTATGATCATCTGCCGGCGCGGGAGATGGAAAAAATGATCAGGGAGGCCGGTCTCGTGGTGGCCCGGTCCGGCTACAGCACCATCATGGATCTGGAACGTCTCGGAAAACGGGCGCTGCTTATTCCTACGCCCGGACAAAGCGAACAGGAATATCTTGGAAGATATCTCTCCGGGAAGGGTTGGGCCTCCTGTGTAGAACAAGATGCTTTTTCCCTTGCAGAAGCATTCAAACTGGCCGCGAGGGACACCGGCAGCACTATGCCGCGGGAAGCTGTCGACGATGCATTGCAGCAGGAAATAAGGAATGTTCTGATCATGGCAACGACGCGGGCGCCGGCTCAGCCGCCTCAATCGTGAAGTCCCGCCTTGGGATAATCGAAAAACAGGAGTTGCGGTCCTGCCGACAGAAACTCGCTCCACTGCTTCGCGGGACTCTTGACTGCAAAGACCCCACAAGTTGGCATATTGTCCAGCCGCACCTCGGTGAGGATATTGACAAAAGCCGTTATACCGGGATTATGGGAGAAGAGGGCCACCGTTCCATCCGCATTGTCCAAACCGCCCACCACCTCCTTGAATGTAGGCATTGATGCATGATACAGCTCGGGGATAAAGACGATCTCATTTTCTTTTCTGCCGAAAGCCTTAACGAAGAACTCGGCAGTCTGACGGGCCCGTTTAGCGGGGCTGGATACAAACCGGTCGATCCGTACCCCTGTCTTGACCACACGCTGCGCCATGACGGGAGCATCCCGCTTTCCCCTGTCATTAAGCGGGCGATCGATATCACTCATATCGGCATTGTCCCAGCTGCTTTTGGCATGCCGGACGATCAAAAGGGTCTTCATATTGCATACAGACCTCCGGTCCGTTAGATATCGAACGCCTGAGAATTGATAAAATTGATCAGCGAGACCGTATTCTTAAGCTTTAATTTTTTGAGAATATTGTGCCGGTGTACCTCGACTGTTTTAAGGGAAATATTCAGATCGGACGCGATCTCCTTGGAAGAAAGTCCCTCCTTTAGCGCGCGGACGATCTGCATCTCGCGGTCGGAGAGGTTATTGATGTCAGGATTCACCTGGTCCTGGTTGAGCAGCTGATCGGACAGGATATTCTTTACTTCCTGACAGATGTACACATGATTATTGCTGACCTCGGAGATGGCTTCCAGCATTTCCTGGCGGGGCGAGTTCTTTGTAACATACCCCTTGGCTCCGAGCCGGAGCATTTTTTTTGCATACGCGGGCTGAGAATGCATGGAAACACCGATGATCTTGGAACCGGGTGAGTACTTGCGGATCATCTTCAGTACATCGAACCCGCTCATGGGCGCCATATTGATGTCCAGCAGCACTACATCGGGACGCTTGTCCCGCGCCAACTCGACGGCACGTTCACCGTCGCCGCATTCTGCTACGACATCAAAATTTTCATTCTTTCCCAATAAAAAACTCCAGGTCTCGCGGATCAGGGTGTGGTCATCAACGATCATAATAGAAACTTTCTTCATAACGCTTGTTTATTTTCGATGCAGATTCCTATGCAGAAAAATCAAACATTACTAACAGGGAGCACATTAACCAAGACAAATCTTTTAAGGGGATGGGTAGGATTAGCTATATAATATTAAGGATTTTCTCTGATAACCGCAATTAAGCTGCTATTTTTTTGACATATTCGATCAATATCCTCTTACATTCTTACCCTCCATGTAATTGATAAACGCCTTATTGACCACGCGGTTGCCCCCCGCCGTCGGATAATTGCCGGTAAAATACCAGTCACCTGTATTGGTAGGACAGGATCTATGCAGCGACTCGATGGTCTGGAAAATGACCTGTACGGGTGTTTCGATCTCGGGGGGAGTGATCAGCCGGGCGATCTTTTCGGCGATCTCTTCCGCAGTAAAGGGCTTGTAAACCCGCTGAACGACATTCTCGGAATGCAGCTGGCCCGTACGCGCCAGCTCCTTGCAGCGATCGTATAACTCCTGGAGACAATTTTCCTTCCCCCGCTCTTTCATCAGCCCGACCGCGGCGCGAAAGGCGATAAAATCGCCCAATTTGCTCATGTCGATGCCATAACAATCCGGATAACGGATTTGCGGAGCCGAAGACACGACAATGATCTTTTTCGGCGAAAGCCGCGCAAGCATGCGGATGATGCTTTCTTTAAGGGTCGTACCTCTTACAATGGAATCGTCGATCACCACCAGGGTATCGACACCTTTGCGGACCGTACCATAGGTCACATCATAGACGTGCTGCACCATCTCGTTGCGGCTGACGTCCTCAGTTATGAACGTCCGCATTTTTACGTCCTTGATGGCCACCTTTTCTACGCGGACCTTGCGGCTCATCATATCGGCCAGCTTCTCCTCCGTGATATCCTTCCCCCAGGACAGGATACGCTGGATCTTTATGCTCTCGAGATAATCGTCCATGCCCTTCCATAATCCATAAAAGGCTACTTCCGCCGTATTGGGGATAAAAGAAAAGATGGTATTCTTCAGATCGTGATTGATCGCTGTGAGGATCTGATCGCTCAAATTATAACCGAGTGCGATCCGTTCGCGATAGATCTTCTCATCGCTGCCACGGGAAAAATAAATGCGTTCAAAGCTGCATGCCCGCCGTTCCCTGGGTTCGAGGATCGTTTCTATCGTCACGGCCCCATCTGCCTTTATGATCAGGCCTTTCCCCGGCATAAGTTCCAGGACCTCGTTTTCCCCTACATTGAAAACGGTCCGGATGGCCGATCTTTCCGAGGCGGCGACCACGACATCATCGGAGACATAATAATACGCTGGACGGATGCCATGGGCATCCCGGAATACGAAACTATCCCCATTGCCAAGTAGGCCGCCTACCGTGAACCCACCATCGAAAAGGGTAACGGCCTTGCGTAAAAGGCTGACCACGTCCAGGCTGCCCGGCGAGGCTTCGTCGGCCTGTACCAGGAAATGATGGATGACCTCCATCATGGCTGCCAGATCGCTTTGTTTCTGGAATTCCCCCGGATCGATGCCGATAAGATCAAAAAGCTCGTCGGTATTCACCAGGTTGAAATTCCCCGCCAGCGCCAGATTACGTGCGGGGATCGTATTCCGTTTGATAAAGGGATGACAGAACTCCACATTGTTCCGGCCTTGGGTACCATAGCGCAGATGTCCCAGCAGAAGCTCGCCCAGAAAGGAGATATGTCCTTTCATCAGGCCGGGATGCTGGGTAATATCCGGCTGATATTTCTCGAATTCCTTGACCTCTCCCATGATTTTGGAGAAGATATCCGAAATAGGCTGATGTTCGGCGCTGCGGATGCGATGCAAAAAGGGATGGCCGGGCTCTATGTGCAACTTGACCGCGGCTACTCCCGCGCCGTCCTGCCCGCGGTTATGCTGTTTTTCCATTAGGAGGTACAGCTTGTTCAAACCGTACAGCACTGTGCCATATCGCTGCAGATAATAGGAGAACGGCTTGCGTAAGCGGATGAATGCCAGGCCGCATTCATGTTGAATAGCATCGCTCATGTATAAAATTCTCCGGTTCGCTCGGAGACCGCAAAGTTACCGACTTATTCCTTAAAGAAAAAGAAATAAAACCACCGGAAAAGAGATGGAAAAGGCTACAGAAGGCCAAAAAACCCGGGTGCAAACACTAAATATATGTAGCATTGGTATTTATAAAGTTTACCAATGATGCCGAATTCTTGAGTTTCAGTTTCTTCAGGATATTATGCCGGTGAACCTCGACGGTCTTCAATGAAATATTGAGGCTGGTGGCGATCTCCTTGGAAGAAAGCCCTTCCTTGATGAAATTGATGATCTGCATTTCCCTTTCCGTTAGGGCGTTGATATTCGGGGAATCTTCCTTTTCGTCCAGGAGCTGTTCGGAGATGATATTTTTGATCTCATCGCAGATATATTTATTGCCATGGTTGACCTCGAGGATAGCCTTGATCATCTCTTCTTTGGATGAGTTCTTCGTAACATAGCCCCTTGCGCCCATCTGCAGCATCTTCTTGGCATAAGCGGGCTGGGAGTGCATCGATACGCCGATCACCTTGGAGCCGGGAGAGATCTTGCGGATACGCTGAGTAGCCTCCAGACCGGAAAAAGGCGCCATATTTATATCCATAAGGACGACGTGTGGGCGTTTCGTTTTTGCCAGCTCGACCGCCTCCTGCGCATCACCACACTCCGCTATCACCTGGAACCGGGAGTCACTGTTCAGGATGTAACTCCAGGTCTCCCGGATCAGTTTATGGTCATCGGCAATCAAGATATTAATCTTACTCATATAGGATTGTTTTAAGATTTATGTTTTTAACGCCCTGCTAAACCGGTATTTGCACTCTCAGCTTACAGCCACGACCCGGCGAACTCAAGATCGTGACCTTGCCGCCAAACAGATCCGCCCTGCTGGCGATATTCGAAAGTCCTAACCCATTTTTTCTCACTTTCTCCGGATTAAAGCCCTTGCCATCGTCCGTGATACTGAGTTCAATGCTATGTTCGCTTTCCGCCAGTATGAGTTCTATGATCAGATTTCGGGCGCCCGAATGTTTCAGCACGTTATTCACCTGTTCCTGGATGATGCGGAAAAGCATCAGCTTGGTCTTATCGTTGATCCTGGCGTCGAATTCACCCACGGGATAGAACTCCACATGGATGGTTTTCGTTGTCCGGATACTCTCGACGAGATCCAGAATGGAATCCAGCAAACCCAGATCACCGATGCTCGATGGGACCAGGGACCGGGAAATATTCCGGATCTCATGGATCGCATTATGGATATTGCCGGCACTGCGGTTGATCAGATTCAACCGCTGGTGATTGTCATTCTTGGCCAGCTCGAGATAGAGCTTTGTGGTAGAAAGGATCTGGTTGATATTGTCGTGC
>DASZOW010000682.1:0-3532 GCA_035550615.1 Puia sp. | reverse complement strand
GACAACTTATGTGGATTATAAAACATGTATGGCGTTGTTGCAGGAGACGGGTGTTCCCGACGGCCGGCAGATCCATGCGTTGGTGAATATCATCAGGCGGGGGCCTTTTCTTTTGCAGACCGAATACAACTGGCTCGACGATATCAAGTCGGAGATCTCCAATGCGGTGATCGACCGGTGTCTGAGCTATCTGCGGAGTCATGATATCACCGAGAATCCCGAGTTTACGATCGAGATCACGAATTGCATCTTTTATTTCGATCAGTTGAACGAGGATGCGCTGACCTTCAAGTGCAAGGGGCTGATCCTGCTGAAGCGGCATAACCTGGCGAGCAATACGTATCTGAAGTTTGCCAAGGACTACCGGGATATCTACAGTGCGGAATTCGATAAGACGTTCCAGGAGATCATTGCGTAATTAATCAAATATTAAGGCTCCTGTTAACCGCGCAAATGCATATTTGTAGAAATGAAATATATAATTCCGTTGCTGCTGGGGGTGGGGGGGATTTCGCTGCAATCGCTCGCACAGTTTCCGTACAAAAATCCGAAACTGCCGGTGGAGCGGCGGGTCGACGATCTGCTTGCGCGAATGACCGTGACCGAGAAGATCAGACAGCTGGACATGTATTGGGGCAAGCAGGTTGCCCGGATGACCGGTGCGCGAGGTGGCGAGCATACCGCCGAGGGACATGAGGCGGCTGACTGGGATGAGGCCAAGACCACGGCCATGCTGGGGACGGAGGGAGCGGGGTCGGTGCATGATTTTTATCCCCTTTCCGCGGCAACGGCCAACAAGGTCCAGCGTTATGCGATGGAGAAAACGCGGTTGGGTATTCCCGTACTTTTTATCGAGGAGGGGCTGCATGGGTACAGCGGTCTCGGCAGCACTTCTTTTCCCATACCGCTGGAGTTATCCGGGGCGTGGGACACGTCGTTGGTTTACCGGGTGGGCAGGGCTATCGCTACCGAGACCCGGGCGCATGGAGTGGATATGCTGCTGGCGCCCGTGCTTTGTCTGCCGCGTGATCCGCGTTGGGGCAGGGTGGAGGAGACATACGGCGAGGACACCTACCTGGATGCCCGCAATGGCGTGGCCATGGTAAAGGGGCTTCAGGGAGCGGGGGTCGATCATCCCGATGCGGTGATCTCGGAGCCCAAGCATTTTGCCGTGCATGGCATTCCCGAGGCCGGCAGCAATACGTCACCGGTGAATATCGGCGAGCGCGAGGCGCGAAGCGCCTTTTTGTATGTCTTCGAGAAAGCGGTGCGCGAGGGCGGCGCGTTGGGGATGATGGCGGCTTACAGCGAGATCGACGGCATTCCGTGTGTCGATAATAAGTGGCTGCTGACGGATGTTTTGCGGAAGGAGTGGGGCTTCAAGGGTTTTGTGCTATCCGACCTGGGCGCGATCAAAATGTCTTTGGAGAATCATCATACCGCGGCGAGCCCAGCCGATGCGCTGGCGCAGACGTTGAAGGCCGGTCTGGACATGCAATTCTATGACTGGCCGCATGCCGAGTTCATGGAGGCGATGAAGACGGCGTTGAAGGAGGGAATGTTGACGATGGAGCAGCTCAACCGCGCCGTGGGGGATGTGTTGCGGGTCAAGTTCATGCTTGGACTTTTCGATCATCCGTATACCGATACGACATTGGTGTCGAAGGTTTTTCATACGCCGGAGCACCAGGCGCTGGCTTTGGAGGCCGCGCAGGAGGGGATCTGTTTATTGAAGAATGAGGGTGGGATCTTGCCGTTGCGCGGCAATGTGCATCATGTGGCGTTGATCGGGCCGCTGGCCACCAGCACGTATCCGGGCGGTTATTCCAATAGCCAGGCCAAGGCCATTTCCATACTGGATGGATTGAAGCAACGGGCGGGTGTATCCCTGAATATCCGGTATGAGCCGGGTTATACCGATGCGTCCGCAGCCGGTTCCGGTACGGCGCCCGGTGACAGCATACAACTGGCCGCGGCGGTCGCGGCTGTGCGGCAGGCCGATGTGGCGGTGGTCGTATTGGGCGAGGAGCCGGCGGTGGTGGGGGAAGGCAAGGATCGCGCCCATTTGGAGCTGAGCGAGCGGCAGCTTCGGCTGGTGCAGGCCGTTATAGGCACGGGTAAGCCGGTGGTCGCGTTGCTGGCCAATGGCCGGCCGCTATGTATCGACTGGGTGGCGGCGCATGTGCCGTCGCTTGTAGAGACCTGGTTTTCGGGGGAAAAGGGCGGGCTTGCCATTGCCGATGTGCTGTTAGGACGCGTCAATCCGTCCGGCAAGCTGCCGATGACGTTCCCGCGTTCCGAGGGGCAGATCCCATTTTATTACAATCATAAGCCGACGTCGCTGCATCGTTATGTGGACGAGAAGAATACGCCGTTGTTTGTTTTTGGCCATGGATTGAGCTATACGACCTTTAAATATAGCGGGCTGAGGGTCTCGCCTGCGGTGATCCGGCCGAATGGCGTGGCCGATGTGCAGGTAACGATCACCAATACCGGTTCGGTGTCTGGGGCCGAGATCGCGCAGCTTTATGTCCGTGACCTGGTGAGCAGCGTTACGACGCCGGGGATCGCACTGAAGGGTTTTTCGAGGGTGATGCTGAACCCGGGAGAAAGCAAGACGGTTCATTTCAGCGTGGGGCCGGATGCATTGAGCCTTTGGAACAGGCAGATGAAACGGGTAGTGGAGCCGGGAGAATTCAAGATCATGGTCGGCAGTTCGTCGGCGGATATTCGACTCACCGATAGCCTTACGGTTAAACCATAAAAGTCTATGGCCAGAAAACTAAAACGGATATCGGGGGGGCGGACTATGGCGAGGGGGCGGGTCTGGCTTTTTCGGCTTATCGCCATTGTGATGCCATTGATCCTGCTGCTGGCGCTGGAGGGACTGCTGCGGCTTTTTGGTTATGGGTATACCACCTCGTTATTTATCGACGCGCCGGGTAATGGCGATTACCTGGTTTTCAATCCGGCGGCGTCGAGGAGATATTTTACCGATCCGCTGAATGCCACTACAGGCAACCGCGAGCCTTTTCATAAGATCAAGGAGCCCGGAACGTTCCGCGTTTTTGTCCTTGGGGAATCGACGACGATCGGTTACCCTTATTTCCACAATGGTTCTTTTCATCGCTGGCTGCAATACCGGCTGATGCGTGAGCATCCCGACAAAAAAGTGGAGATCGTGAATCTTGCGCTGACGGCGGTGAATTCGTATACCGTGCTGGGGTTTGCGCGGGAAGCAGTGCATTATCAACCGGATGCTATTCTTATTTACTGCGGTCATAACGAATATTATGGCGCGCTGGGTGTCGGGTCGACGAACCGGCTGGGCGGTAGTCCGCGGCTGGTGAATACCCTGCTTTGGCTGCGGCAGTTCCGTGTGGTGCAACTGTTCAGCCGGGGGCTTGGCAAACTGGCCCATCTGTTCTCTTCCGATGTCTCCAAGGAGGGCAAGACGAGGATGGAGCTGATGGTGGGGCAGCAGGAGATCCCTTATGGTTCCGCGCTTTATGAGCGGGGGATCAAGCAGTTC
>DASZOW010000681.1:0-9193 GCA_035550615.1 Puia sp. | reverse complement strand
CGGGTCGGGGGCCTGGCCCTGTATGCCCGTAAGCCATTCGCTCCACGGTTCGTAAGGGGAAGGATAGAACGCGTCTGCGGCAGGCCGGATCTGGACGACCACCGCATTCAGGCCATTGCGCTTATGCATGTCGAGCAGCCGGATGAACTCCACCTTCTGGCTGTCCACCGGCAGACCTTTTTTCGAAGGCCAGTCGATATTTTCCACCGACGCCACCCAGGCGGCGCGCAGCTCATATTTTGGTTGCGCTTTTGCACTTATACACCAGCCAAAACAGATGATCAGCACCATCATGGCGGTACGCAGCTTATCCAGCAGACCATTCAATGTCCGCGTCTCTTCTTCCGACAGATTTTGCATGATCTTGTCCGCATAGTCCTCAAAGGGATCGATCTTCTCCAACAGCTTTTTGCCCTTGGCTGTAATGACCACATCTACAAGCCGGCGGTCCTCGCCATTGGGTGTCTTTTTTACCAGCCCCTTTTTCAAAAGCCGGTCGACGATCCGGCTGGTATCGCTCATTTTGTCCAGCATCCGCTGGCGGATCTGTAAAGTGGAAAGCGGCTTGCCTTCACCGCGCAGGATACGCAGAATATTGAACTGGCGCGGCGTGATGTCCCATTCCTCGAAGATGGAATTGATCTTTTCCGAGAGCCAGTTATAGGTGTAGATAATGTTGATCCTCGCTTTCTGATATTCGGTGCGGAACTTTCGTTGGTTTATTTCGTTTTCAAGTGCCATGACGCGGTGCGGACCTTGAGCCCGCATAAAAATACAGAAATTAATCTTCCCACACCCGGGCGCCTTCGCTGCAGTTGGCGCAAATATCGATATTCTTCCGGCTCTTGAGGATCTGGCGCCTGAACTCGACATATTTGTCATCATGCCAGACCTCCCGAAACGTCTTACCTTTGAGGTCTCCCAACGGATGTTCGGCATCCTTGTCGAAACAACAAGGCACCACCAGGCCATCCCACGTGATCACCGTAGCATGCCAGAGACGCCAGCAATGATTCTCCAACGTATTCTTAAAAACATATTCCCCATTCCTATCCTTACGGTAACGGCTGTATTTTTCGTTGGCCGGGATCAGGCCGTTGGGGTCGTTCCGGTAATCGTATACCTGGGCCGTCTTGAAGCGGACCTCGTCGACACCGATCTCTTTAGCCAGACGCCGGATGTCTTCCAGCTGGTGCTCGTTGGGCCGGACTACCAGGAATTGAAAGAACACGAAAGGCGTTTTGCTTTTCAGCTCTTTTTTCCATTTCACGATATTCCGGGCCCCCGCTAAAACCTTTTCCAGCTTTCCCCCGACACGGTATTGCTCGTAGACATCCTGGGTAGTGCCGTCGATAGAAATGATCAGCCGGTCCAGACCGCTCTCTACCGTCCGTTTGGCATTTCCATCGTTGAGATAATGGGCATTCGTGGAAGTGGCGGTATAGATGCCCCTGGCGGATGCATAAGCGACCATATCCAGAAAGGCGGGATTCAGATAGGGCTCTCCCTGGAAATAAAAGATCAGGTAAAGGAGCTCCCTCGACAGCTGGTCGATCGTCTGCCTGAAGAAACTGTTTTCCAGCATGCCGGTAGGCCGGGTAAATGCCCTTAACCCGCTGGGACATTCGGGACAACGCAGATTACACGAGGTCGTCGGCTCAAAAGACAAAGAAACAGGATACCCCCATTGAACGGCTCTTTTCGTCCATTTGCTGACATAGTAACTGCTCAGGACCTTGATCCCATTCAGCAACCGTCGTGCGGTGAGCTTGGACAGCAGATTGATGGTATCGTTCCGATTAAATTCGGGCATGGAAGTATAAAAATACTAATTATGTTTGTAACCAGGATGGACGGAGTCCGCCCCGTGCCGCAGGCACGGATATTAGCGTTTTATGGCGAATAGCAGACCTCGAAAGAATACGATCTGGAAAATATTTTTGTTCTCACTGATTGGCGCTGTGCTCGTTATGATGGGCCTGGCAGGCTACGACTGGTGGATGGAACGGCGGGCCCACTTTATCCGGTATGCCGCATTCGGCATCGATATCCCGGTAAACTATACCATCCACGGCATCGATGTTTCCAAATATCAGAATATGATCGACTGGCAGTCGGTCAAAGACATGAAGGTCGGGGACGTGCAGCTCAGCTTCGCCTTTATCAAGGCTACCGAAGGTCTCGGCAATGAAGACGTTTATTTCCGGCGGAATTGGAAAAGGGTCAGGGACGCCGGTCTGGCCAGGGGCGCATATCATTTCTTCCTGGCGACCAAAAGCGGTAAAGCCCAGGCCGAGAACTTCATTAACTCGGTGGAGCTGGAACCCGGCGATCTACCGCCGGTGCTGGATATCGAACAGACTTATGGAATACCTCCCGATAAGCTTCGGGAAAGGGCCAAGGAGTGGCTACAGACTGTACAAGGCTATTACCATATCCAGCCGATCATCTATACCAATGTAGATTTCTACAAACAATATCTCAAAGACGATTTTGACGGCTATCCCCTATGGGTGGCCCACTATCTGCAAAAAGAAAGACCAAATATCTACCGGGCCTGGGCCTTCTGGCAGCATAGCGAGGCCGGCAGGGTCAACGGCATCGTCACAAAGGTGGATTTCGACGTGTTCAATGGCGACAGCGCTGAATTCAGACGGCTGCTGATCAACTAGTACAGATGGGATCGCCACTCATACCTCATCCATTTCTCGCAGCAATTCTTTTAATTTTTTGATGTGGCGGCCATAAAGCTTATTGGCATACCACCTGTTCAAAAAATAGGACCCTACCGCAAAGAGGCCCAGCAACACCAGCAAAAAGACCGGCGGGATCCACCAGTATGGCGTAACCCGGTGAGAGACCTGGTCCCTGGTGTATTTCAGGACCTCATAAGCGATAACCAGCGCTATCAGCAACAGCAGTGTACCCGACCACAGATAGAGACGCAGATACTTCCCCAGCACCCGTACCTGGCGCGCAAGATTGGACCGTACCTCGCACGTCACACACTGCATCTTTTTCAATAGCCGGCTTTTCATATAAAAATATACCCCGTAAAAGATCAGGATCAGCGAAAACACGACCGCAATGATCCATAAGCTTCCATGGAACATCGTCAAATAGCCGATGATCGTAGGTATATAGGTGAGGATCAGCAGCAGCGATTCGATCCGCAGATTATGCCGCATCCGCTCGATAGGACCACGCGATCGCTCGCGCAGCAACCTGGCCAGCTGCCCGGCGGGCTCATGCCCGGTGCCGGACAGAAGATCCTGTTCCTTCCAGATCGTTTTAAGGTCGTCCAATTCCATAAGCGGCCTCCTTAGTCATTTTACGTAATTTATCCTTGATCCGGTTCATCTTGACCCGCAGATTATTTTGCGGGATACCCAGGATCTCTTCCATCTCCTGGTAGGATTTGTCCTCCAGGTATAGCATGGTCAACGCCTTTTCCACCTCCGTAAGCCGGTTGATCGCGGCATATAGCTGCTGCAACTGCTCCTCTTTTTCATTGGAGTACTGGATATCCTGCAATTGGCTGGGCAGAAGATCCGGGTCTACAGGAGTGATATGCCGGCGCTGTTTACGCAGATCGGAAATGGCGGTATTCAGCGCGATCCGGTAAAGCCAGGTGCTGAATCTGGCCGCACCTCTGAAAGAAGGATAAGACCGCCAGAGCTGGATCACGATCTCCTGGAACAGGTCCTGCCGGTCGGGCTCCGTAGCGCCGTACATCCTGCATACCTTGTACAGCATGCCCCGGTTCTCGTTGACCAGGCGGATAAAGGCCAGCTGTAGGTCAGGTTGTTCCAAGTCTGGGGATTTTAACAATAATACTATTTGTCGGCGGTTGACGGAAAATATTACATTGCAGCCATGAAGAAGATCTATCATCTCTCCTCGTGCAGCACCTGCCAGGCGGTCCTAAAGGAAACACAGGCAGAAAAAAAAGGCTTTGTTCTGCAGGATATTAAAACCGAAAAGATCACTCCCGCACAGCTGGATGAGCTCAAGGAAATGGCCGGGTCTTATGAAGCCCTCTTCAGCCGCCGCGCCATAAAATATAAAGAGTTGGGCCTCAAGGATAAAATCCTTACCGAGGCCGACTATCGCCGCCTGATCCTGGAAGAATATACCTTTCTGAAAAGGCCCGTCGTACTCGCGGGTAAAAAGATCCTGGTGGGCCCGGCCGAATGCAGGTCCATCGCATAATGGACCGCTAATTCACGGATAATTTTTTTATTCCCAGGATGCCCTGTTGTTGTACGACCCGGACATTGACGAGCCCGTGTATGCCGGCATAATCCCGCGCACTGCTATACAGATAAGCCTCCGGCTGCTCGACGATCATCTCGCGGACCGGATTCTCATGGATATGGGCGATCCTGTCAAGCAGTACTTTCGGCTGCCGACAATCGATCCGCAACGGGCTGCTGCAATTCTGCCACAAATGGAATTTTTCGATCAGGCGAAGCGGCCGTCCATAGTCTTCGAAGTGCCGTATCATCCACTCCCGCCGGAAATCCATCTCCATTTCCAGCGCCTTCAGAATAAGCGGCGTGGTATATTTCTTGAAATCCCGTTCAAAATAGGCGGGCGCCGTGGCCTCCCGGGGCCGTACCAACAGATGCAGATGGCTGGACATCAAAACCCAGGCATAGATCACCAATCCCTGGGTCTCTATAAAATAGTTCAACGCTTGAGCAATGACCTGCTTATACGCCGGCCGCACAAATACATCGATCTTATCTACCGTGTTCAACGTAAGAAAATAACACGCATCAACCGGGATGATCGGCTTCTCATTGGACAGCATAGCGCACTATTTTGATTACAAATCAAATTGACTATCATGCGGACGCTTGATCCGCCTTACAACGGCTGTAGGAAGGGGGTAATCTTAAAGTTACAAAAATCCCGGCTAATGGTTTGCTATCTTAACTTTATTTTTTCGTCACCCGAGCCTGTGACAAGCCCCGTCCTGGCGGCTAGTTTCACCTTCTGCCCCGGAAAGGCGCTGCAATAGACATAATGGGCCGGATCATCCACAAATTTTGCATCGAGCAGCTTATCGATCGGAGTCGGTATAGGCTTGTCTTTTTTTAGGATCTTTTCGAGATCGACGGGCTGATTGCCGAATTGCCAGAAGTGATGTTCCGAGTCATGCTGGTAACGGTTAGCAAAAAAATGGAAGAGACGCATCAGCCACTCTTTGCGGGTTTCATCCGGATGCTCCGAGATCGCCCGCAGTATCTGTTTGGCTGAAGAACTTTTTAGATCCCTTAAAACTTTCGGTAAATTACTTTTCCCCTCCTCCACATTCGCTATCATATACAACTGACTGGGTAGGATCGCATATTCGTATACCCGTAGCCGTTTGTTATCGATGCAGTAGTTCAGGCTGTCTACCAGCAGATCGCAATATTCGCAGCGGGTGAAAACATCAATCCCGCCAACTACGGTTAGGGTTACAAAATACAATCCCTTAGGCTGTATCTTGTACATTTCGGTCATGCGTAAAAGATAGCAAACTTTTATTAAAATCAATAGCTGCGCAGGCTTTCCCACACTGTTAAGAGGCTTTTTTTTGCCATCCTGCCGAAAACATTTCTCCTTTTTCCCACGTCGAGAAAGTTTCCATGCCGGGGATGACTTTCGCCAAACAAAACCGCAGGATAACTGCGACCCGGGCATTACGCGATTACTCTACGATCCGCAGCTTTGCGAAATTGAGCATGATCTTTTTTTCTCCGTTGTATTGGAACTTGACCGTAGCGATGGGATTGTGCGTCGACCCTTCCATACCGACGACCTCGCCGAAACCGAATTTCTGGTGCTCCACTTTTTGCCCCACCTGTAAACCGGAGGTATCGCTGGCTACGAAATCAGGGGAGGGATTGTGTTCGATCGTTTTCATATACGGCTTGGGTGGAATATAGGAAGGCCTTGCTTCCTTTTTTGTCGGCGGCGGACCATATCTTTTCTCCGCCTGCTCGGCCGAATTGCCGAAGCCGCCGCCATGCATCCGGTCGTACGCCGAACCGGAAGGCCCGAAACCCTGATTCCGCACGCCGCCGCCGGCAAAGCTGCGATCCAGGTACTCGGAGGGGATCTCGTCGATGAACCGGCTGGGTTCGTTCTGAACCAGGTTCCCGAAACGATACCGCGTATTGGCATAAGTGATCCAGAGCCTTTGCTTCGCCCGGGTGATCACCACATAAAAAAGTCTTCTCTCTTCTTCCAGCTCTTCGCGCGTGTTGATCGCCATCGCATTCGGAAACAACATCTCCTCGAGCCCGGCAGCAAAGACACAGGAGAACTCCAATCCCTTGGCCGCATGGATACTCATCAGCTTCACGGTGTCGGCATTGGGGTCCTTGTCATCGGCATCGGTGACAAGCGAGATCTGTTGCAGATAATTCCCCAGCCCTTTGGTATCGGCCTCCAACACCCCGTCTTCATCTGGTCTTTCGGTAAACTCTTTGATCGAGTTCAGCAACTCCTGGATATTCTCGTAGCGCGCCAGCCCTTCCGTAGTCTTATCGTTAAACAGCTCTTTAACCAGGTTCGTCTGCTTTCCCACATGCGCGGCCACATCATAGGCATTCTTTATAGCCAGCATGGACGCAAAACTGCGGATCATCAGTACGAAATTCTCGATGGCTTCCAGGGTTCCGGCTTTGAAACCGAACATCGATGCGTTCTCCAACACCTCCCAAAAACTAATGTTCCGGGTATTGGCTTCGAGCACCGCCTTATCGATCGTCGTCTTCCCGATGCCGCGCGTCGGATAATTGATGATCCGCTTTAACGACTCCTCGTCCCGGGGGTTTACGATGACCCGCAGATAGGCGAGGAAATCCTTGATCTCTTTCCGCTGATAGAAACTGATACCGCCGAACATCGTATACGGAATGGCCATCCGGCGCAGGCTTTCCTCAAACGCCCGGCTCTGGGCATTCGTCCGGTAAAGGATGGCGAAATCCCGGTTATTGTAATGATTCCGCAGCCGCTGCTCCTGTATCGTGTCGGCAACAAACTTGCCTTCGTCGTTATCCGTCATCAGCCGCACCAGCCGGATCTTTTCGCCGGGGGCGTTGTCCGTCCAAAGATTCTTCGGTATCTGCCCTTTGTTATTCTTGATGACCTCATTGGCGACATTCAGGATACTCTGCGTACTCCGATAGTTCTGCTCCAGCTTCACCACCTTTACATCCTCATAGTCCTTTTGGAACTGCAGGATATTTTCGATGGTGGCCCCGCGGAAACTATAGATGCTTTGGGCGTCATCCCCGACCACACACACATTTTCGTGCGCCGCACCCAGCAGCTTTATGATCTCGTACTGCGCCGGATTGGTATCCTGGTACTCATCGATCATGATATACTTGAACTTATGCTGGTATTTATGCAGACTCTCGGGGAAGCTCTTCAGCAGCTCATACATCTTGATCAGCAGATCGTCAAAATCCATCGCCCCGTTCTTGAAACAACGTTTGGCATATGCGTCATAGATTTGCGCTATTGCGGGACGGTTGCTCCGCATATCTTCCTGTTGGATCGCATAATCGTTCGCATATTCTACCGGCCCTACCAGCGCATTCTTGGCGGAAGAAATACGGTTATAGACCACATTCGGCTTATAATGCTTATCATCCAGGTTCAACTCATTGATCACCGTCTTCACCACATTCTTGGCGTCATCGGTATCATAGATAGTAAAATTATTGGGATATCCCAGCCGGTGGGCCTCGCCGCGCAGGATCCGCGCGAATACACTATGGAAAGTTCCAATATATAAATTACGGGCTTCCCCGGAGCCGAGGATCTTCTCGATCCGCTCCTTCATCTCCTTGGCCGCCTTATTGGTAAACGTAAGTGCCAGAATATTAAAGGCATCCACCCCCTGTGCCAGCAAATGGGCGATCCGCGTCGTCAAAACCTTGGTCTTACCGCTCCCCGCACCCGCCACGATCATGATCGGACCATCCTTATGCAATACCGCTTCTTTCTGCCGGTCGTTCAATTCGCTGATATAATCTCGCATGTCGCAAATTTAGTTAAATCCGGGTAAGTTGACTAGATTTACGATCGTATGTCTCGCACCCTTTTCAAAGATTTCCTGGTCTCCTCCATCGACATGGGAGAATACTCTACGGACGATACCATCGCATTCGTTCTGCCGCTTTTCAGGACCGTTCTGGGGTTACATGAAACGGACCTCGTCGCCCCGCTGGAATGCGAAGACGCGCTTTTTGTCAGCGACGGCATACTCGATATCGACAAGACGCTTGCCCATCCTCCCGTTCCGGCACTTTATCGCGTACAGGCGCTTTTTCCGGGCAAAAAAAGCGAGGGACTCGAGATCGCCAATCCACAGGAGCCGGCCACGCTTGCATCATATCTTCCGGGCTATCGCTGTTTCGAGCAGGATGCCGGTCACCATGATCCGCAAACGGATCTTTTCTGTCTGGGTCTTGTCCTCGCCTCGATCGCCCTAGGCCTCGATCTCTATGACCCGCAGGACCTGCAGCTGTTCATCCACGCCCGGACCAATCCCATTCAGCAAAATTCCCGCATCCATCCTACCGTAAGCCGGCTGATCACGGAAATGACCGAGCTGGACCGTTCCCGCCGCTCGCAGGATCTCTACGACGTCATCAGCCGCCTGGAACATTACCGGGATTATGACCCCGAAAAACAAACGGACCTCAGCAATGTCGCGGGCTGGGTAGACAAAGAACCAAAAGACCGCGACGGCTTTATTCTCAACAAGCTGCGAAACCTGCTTTTCGATATCAGCCGCCGTAACCGGCTGTTATATTACAAACCGAACCTCCGCTTCGTCAATCTCACTGTCGGCAGCCTCCCTGCCGTACTGCACCATCAAAGCATCAGACCGGACCTGCTTTTTACCTGGAACGGCGAACTGGCTGATGACCTGGCCGGCGGTAAGGAGATCGTGCTCAATAAATATCTGCGTTTCGACGATCATGCATGGCTGCCCTCCTGCCTGGATCGGGTCCGGGTCGAAGCCAGACGGGATCTGCAGGAATATGGCTTTAGCCAGCTCAAGCTGGTCATCGCCTTCCTCAACTGGCACAACCTAAAAGAAGACGCCGCAGAAAGGATCCAGACTCCGGTGCTGCTGCTGCCCGTCTCGCTGAAAAAGAATAAAAAGGTCAAAGAGGAT
>DASZOW010000680.1:0-4808 GCA_035550615.1 Puia sp. | reverse complement strand
GACCGCCGCCGATGTGAGGATAACAGGGCCTCACTCGGCAGAGCTGACAAAGGATGGCAAAAAGCTTTTCCTGCGTGTGGATGCGCCTATCGCGGTCACCATGAAGACATGGCCCACCGATCCCCCGCCCAATAGCTATGATGCGCCGAACCCCGGCACCATCAGGACGGGTTTTGAATTTACCTTGCCCCCCGGATCGGACGCCGCCATTACAGTGTCGTTGATACCCGAAAAAGCGGCTGCGGACGCGACAAAAAAGATCGGGCCGCTGGCAACCTGGAAGCGGGATGGACAGTAATATATCAGGATGAAAAAGAAAGCGCACAAAGCACCCGTCGAGCACTCCATTCATGAGCTGGCCCGGAGGTTGAACGTTTCTACGGCGACGATCTCCCGCGTCCTGAATAACCACCCTCATGTACATAAGGAGACGAGAAGAAAGGTCATGGCGATGGTGGAAAAGGTGGGATACAGGCGCAATGCCATGGCATCCGGTCTGAGAAGCAATAAGACGAATACCGTGGGACTTATCGTGCCGCGCATATCGATGTTCTTCCATGCGGAGGTGATCACCACCATTCAAAACGAATTGCATGCACATGGCTATCGCCTGATCATCTGTCAGTCTAACGACTCGTTGGACCTGGAAAAGGAGCTTACCCGCACCTTGTATGCTTCCCGGGTGGCGGCGGTCATCGTTTCCTGCACCTTGTTTACTACGGACTTCAGCCACTTCGATGTGCTGACGGAGAATAATATACCCGTGATCTTCTACGATCGCGTGCCTGTAAAGCCTTATCCGGCCTGCATCATCAAGGGCGACGACTTCCAGGGCGGCTACCTGGCCACGAAGCATCTGCTGGAAGAGGGCTGCCGGCGTATAGCGTATATTTCGGGACCGATGAGCTGCGGTGTCTATGCGGACAGGCTTGCAGGCTGCCATCGGGCGATGCAGGCGTATGGACTATCCTTGTCGGATAAAAGGGTCTTTTACCAGGAGCTGACGGCCGAAAATGCCCGGAAAGCGATGAATCAGTTGTTCTCGAAGAAGCCTTACCCCGACGCTATATTTGCGGCCAACGATGTGAGCGCGCTGGAGGCGCTGCATTTTGCACACGAGCGGGGCATCGCCGTGCCGGAGGAGTTGAAGATCGTTGGATATTCTAATGATCCACGCAGCGCCATCGTCTCTCCTTCCATGACGACGATAGAACAATTCCCGACGAATACCGGGCGGGTGGTGGTCACGGAACTGCTGAAAATACTCAAGGGGAATCAGGGCCACGACACTGAGGACGTTGCGGAACATCCGACGATTGTTACGGCGGTGGAGTTGATAAAAAGGAAGTCGAGCTGATATTCCGCCCAGGATCCACTCTTTGCTAGTGCCTCAGTTTCCAGTAGGCGGAAGTTCCGGGTTTGCGTTCGTCGCTTGCTTTGGACAGCAGCGTGTCGCCGACGCTAAGGTCCCCAAAGACCTCGATGCCGCCATCCGTGGTCATGCCCTGGCGAACATCGACCCACTGGGCTTTTCCTTCATGGACACGGATGACGAATTTGCGTTCAAGCGTGGTGGCTATGGCGGCTGGAGGTACGGTAAAAGAAGGGGTGTTTCGCTCCAGGTTGAGACGGGCATAGACAAAAGCGCCGGCTTTCAGCAGGTGTTGGCGGTTATCGACATCGTATTCCCAAAGTTCGGTGCGGGTCACGGGGTCGATGGATTCGGTTTTACGGGTGAGGGCGCCGGTGAAGCGCTGTTCGGGATAGGCGTCAACGGAAAAGGACAGGTCGCGACGGCCCGTGGCGGCGGCGACATAGGTCTCAGGAACGGCTACGCGTAACCGCAAGATGTTGTTATCCTGTACGGTGAGCAGCATACTATTCGCGCTCACGAGGGCGCCGGGGTCGGCCTTGCGGGCAATGATGACGCCATCAAAGGGAGCGGTGACATAGAGGTACCCCGAGACTTCTTTATAAGCCTTCGACTGCTGGTTAACGGCTTCGTAGGTGGCGCTGTCGGCTTCCATCTGGTCGTGTGCGGCGACGAGGTCCACAGGGGCGACGATGCCGGGGGAACTGCTTTGCGAGGCCTGATACAGGCGTTGGTATTTATCCCTGCTGCCAGTGTATTTGGATTTGGCGGAAGCAAGTGCTGCCTGCGATTGGGTGACCTGGGTGTTGACCTCGGGCGCTTCGATGACTGCGAGGGTCTGGCCTTTGCGGACGCGGTCGCCGATGTCGACTTTCATGTCGCGTACATAGCCCTGTACCTTGGCAAAGAGGTCGGTTTGAAGGTAGGGTTGGAGCTCGCCGGGCAGGTCGACCGATTTCTTTACGGTATCGGTTCTGAGCAGGAATACCTGGGCGGTGTCTTGTGCGGGGCTTGCGGTGGTCGTTGTGCTGTCGGGGGTGTGGCCGCAGGAAGCGAGTAAGAACAGGCCGGGGGCCAGCATCGGGAGGTTGCGCATATAGTGAATGATAATGTGCATCTGGTTAGTTTGTTTGTTTGTCGTCGGGGTAAAGGGATACGGGTTTATAGGCTTTGCGGCCGGCGAGCCACTGGTAGATATAAGGCAGGAAGAACAGGACGCCCAAAGCGGAAAAGATAAGACCACCGATAACGGCGATGCCCAGCGGAGCGGTTTGGTCGCCGCCTTCGGTAAGGCCCAGGGCCATGGGGATCATACCCGCGATCATGGCGATGCTGGTCATCAGGATGGGTCTAAGTCGGTGGCCGGCGGCTTCCAGGTGAACATCGCGGCCGCCGGAGCGGCGAAGTTGCTCGGCATTGGTTATAAATAGCACGGAATTGGCGATGGCGACGCCCACCGCCATGATCATGCCCATATAGGATTGAATGTTCAGGGTGCCGCGGGTGACGAAGATTAGGAATAAGGAGCCCGCTACGACAGCGGGTATGATGGATAACGTTGCCAGTGCTACGCGGAAAGACTGGAAGAAGATGGCCATAGCGAGAAAGATCACTACGATGGCGACGATCAATCCGAATCGCAGGCTCTGCAAGGTTTGCCGGAGCAGATCGCTTTGCCCGCGAAGCAGGATGCGGGCGCCGTTGGGCAGTTTGCCCATGGCGGCGATGATGTCCCGCACCTTGGCGTAGGTGGCCCCCTTGTCTTTTTGCTGAATGTTGGCGGTGACGGTGATATACCGTTGTTGATTGAGGCGGTCGTATTCGCCCGGAACGGTGGTACGTTTCCAGGTGGCGACCTCACCCAGGTAATGGGTTTCGCCGTTAGGACCGGAGGAGACCGGTATGGCTTCCAACTGGGCGGTGCTGTTCATGCGGTAGTTGGGATATTGTACCTGCACCTGGTAGGCGGTGCCGGTAGTTTTGTCGAGCCAATAACTTGGGGCGGTAAAGCGGGAAGACGAGGTTGCGGCGACGGTCGAGCGGGCGATCTCGTCTCCTGAGATACCCAACTGTCCGGCACGCATCCGGTCGATGTCGAGCTTGATGGCCGGGTAATCGAGTGGCGTGGCGATCTGGAGGTCGCGCAGCTCGGGGACGGCTTTTAGTTTTTCCAACAATTCTGTGGCGGTCTTCCTGCCCTGGTCGAGGTTCCGGTTGGCGACGGCGATTTCGATGGGATTGCTGCTGCCGAGGTTGAGCACCTGTTCGACGATGTCTCCCGGCTCAAATGACAGCTTGACATTGGGCATTGCCCGGGCGACGGCTGCGCGAAGGCGTTCACGAAAGTCATTGATGGGAATGACGCCGGTTTTGAGTTTGATCTTGGTGACGGATTCGTTGGGACCGCCGGTCCAAAGGTGGATCAGGTTGACGGGATAGGCGGATGGCTGCGTACCGATGAAAGCAGAGGTGATCTCGACATTGCCTTTGCCGGCGATGCTGTCGGTAAGGGCAAGCAGTTTTCGGGTGGCGTCTTCTGTTCGCTCCAGCCGGGTGCCAACGGGGAGGCGTAGCCGTACCTGTGCCTGGCCGCTGTCGGTATCGGGGAAAAGCTGGGTGCCGGTGAAATGGAAGAGTACACCGGCGAGGGCGATGGCGCCTGCCAGGAAAAGGACCGTGAAGACGGCATAATTCGTATGAAAACGACGCCCGCTTTTTAGATAGCGATCGCGTAGTTTATCAAAGGCTGTTGTTCGACGGGCATTTTCTGAAATTCGATCTTTGAGCAGCCAATTGGAGACCACGGGCACAAAGGTCTGGGATAACAGGAAGGAGGCGATCATCGCGAAGCCTACAGCCAGGGAAAGGGGCAGGAACATGGCTTGCGGAACGCCGTTCATAAAGAGGGCGGGCACGAAGACCGCTAAGATGCTGAGGAGGATCAGCAGCTTGGGGGCGGCGATCTCGAGGCTGGCATCGGCGATGGCGCGGCCTTTGTCTTTGCCCATAGAACCGACCACGGGTCGGTTGGCCGAAGGCCCCATTTCCTGGTGGCGATGTATATTCTCTATCGTCACCGTCGCTTCATCGACGAGGATCCCGACGGAAAGGGCGAGACCGCCCAGGGTCATGATGTTGATGGTCTGACCGCATAGATATAAAGCGGTGGCCGCGGCAAGCAGGGCCAGGGGGATCGTCATGATCACGATCAGGCCGCTGCGCGGATCGCGCAGGAACAATAACACCACAAGACCTGTGAGCAAGGCGCCGAGACCGCCTTCGAACAAGAGGCTCTTTATGGAGTTGATAACGTATCCGGACTGGTCGAATTCATAGCTGACTTTTATGTCGGACGGTATCGCGGCCTGCATATCGGGCAAGGCGGCTTTGACGCGTTGCACGACATCCCAGGTGGACGCGTCGGCGCGCTTGGTGA
>DASZOW010000679.1:0-5012 GCA_035550615.1 Puia sp. | reverse complement strand
ATGACCCGTTTTTTGTTTCGCATACCAATCCACGGGAAATGCGGACAAACGTCGTCCCGCGTCTACAACCCCGCGTCCATAGTATGCAAACGGCAGTCCGCGGCCGTCAGTTGCCCGCCCCTACCGACGCCCGTTGCCCGATCCTCCCGCCGTCAGTCGCCCGAGGTCCTCCCGCCCGTCGTCCGACCCTATTTTTGCATGTATTCGCGCAATCTTGCGTGCAGGCCCTGGCTCAGCGGGACCAGCGGCAGCCTGACATGGTTGCCGATCAGCTTGAGCTCGCTCATCGCGGCTTTGACACCTGCGGGGTTGTTCTCGGCAAAAAGCAGCTCGTAACCTGCGATCAGCCCATCGTTTAGGGCTTTCGCCGCCTTGAGATCGCCTTTGAGCGCCAGCCGGACCATCTCCGAAAAGGCTTTGGGCCAGCTGTTGGCGGCCACGCTGATGACACCATCCATGCCGACGGCGATCTGTGGAAAAGCGAGGGCGTCATCGCCGCTGACGACCAGGAAGTCATCAGGCCGGTCCCTAAGTATCTCCATACACTGTCCCATGTCGCCGCTTGCTTCTTTGATGCCGGCGATATTTTTCACTTCCCGAGCGAGACGGATCGTTGTAGCGGCGTTGAGATTACGGCCGGTACGGCCGGGGACGTTGTACAGCAATAGCGGTTTGGGTGAGGCCGCTGCCAGGGTCTTATAATGTTGGAAGAGGCCTTCCTGCGATGGTTTGCTATAGTATGGGCTGGCGCTGAGCACGGCGACCGCGGGCTCGAGCGGAAGCGATCGCAGCTCCTCTACGAGTTCGGCGGTGTTGTTGCCGCCTATGCCGACGACCACCGGGACTCTGCCGTCTATTTTCTCGTAGGTGAATTGGACGATGGCCTTTTTCTCCGATTTGGAGATGGTGGGCGTTTCACCGGTGGTGCCCATGGTCACGATATATTCTACGCCGCCGGCGATCAAATAATCGATGATCCGGTCCAGGGCGACATAATCGATGCCGAGATCGGCAGAAAAGGGAGTTACTATGGCCACTCCGGTTCCCCGGAGCTGTTGTCTGAGAGACATGTTGTATTGTTGTTAAGCGGTAATGTAATGCGGGAATTCTGTCCGGATATCCAGCGCGTTTCCCGCGGTGCGCCAATATCCCTACTGCGCTTGTGACCTGCGGACCATGGTCATCGACTCAGGTTACCGCTGGTCCCGGGGCAGCAATCCGGGATCGGCCTTTTGCGCTTCAGGAACGTTTTCGTTGGTGCTTTTTCGTCATCCGACTTAGGCCGGCACCTCGTTCCAGAAGCCCATCTTGCCAAACTTCTCGATCCGCTTGGTGATACGTTGTTCCGGGGTGTATTGGCGTAATTCGTGTAAGGTCTCTATCAATTTCGGTTTCAACAGGCTGGCGGCTTCGGTATAATCCCAGTGTGCGCCGCCCAACGGCTCGGGCACGATGCCGTCGATGAGTCCGAATTGATACATATTGTCGGAGGTCAGTCGCAGCTCTTCGGCGGCTTTCTCTTTCTGATCCCAGCTGCGCCAGAGGATGGAGCTGCAATTTTCCGGCGAGATCACCGTATACCAGCTATTCTCGAGCATAAAGACGCGGTCCCCTACCCCGATGCCGAGGGCGCCGCCGGAAGCTCCTTCGCCGATGACAACGCAGATCACCGGCACCTTTAAACGCATCATCTCATAGATATTACGGGCGATGGCCTCGCCTTGTCCGCGTTCTTCCGCTTCCATACCCGGATAGGCGCCGGGCGTATCGATAAGTGTAATGATCGGTTTGTCGAATTTTTCGGCCAGTCTCATCAACCGGAGGGCCTTGCGATACCCTTCGGGGTTGGCCATACCGAAGTTGCGAAGCTGCCGCATCTTCGTGTTGGTGCCCTTTTGTTGACCGATCATCATCACCGTCTGTCCGTCAAGCTGCGCAAAACCACCCACCATGGCCTTGTCGTCCCTGACATTTCTGTCGCCGAACAATTCGATGAAATTGTTGCACATCTTATCGATATATTTCAACGTATAGGGGCGGTCGGGATGACGGCTCAGCTGAACCCTTTGCCAGGGTGTCAGATGCTGTGTGATCTCGCGGCGCTTCTCGATGACCTGGTCTTCCAGCTTCCGGATAGAGTCGCTCAGATCGACCTTGGTCTTCTCGGCAGTCTGCTTCAATTTCTCGATCTCATCGAATAATTCTTTGATCGGTTTCTCGAAGTCCAGGAACTGCCGGTTTTTAGCTTGAGCTTGCGCCATAGTGATATTTAATATAGATTATACCGAGCGTGCCTGCGAGTGTGCCTCCAGCCCACTGGGTAGTATGAGGTTGTAAAATTAAGGGAAGCAAAATTTCTGCAAAAGTTTTGTTGGAGAAAATCAAAATTCTCCTATCTTTGCCATCCCGAAAAACGAACGGCTCGTGCCGTTCACACTCGGAGGTTGGATCGGTAGTTCAGTTGGTTAGAATGCCGCCCTGTCACGGCGGAGGTCGCGGGTTCGAGTCCCGTCCGGTCCGCAGAGTCGAGGTTCACAGCAATGTGAACCTTTCGCTTTTGTACACATTCGGACATTTTATCCCCTGCATTTCAGTTATTTATAACAAAGTGCCACGAGTACCTTCTTCTACTTTACATGATTGGAAAGTATCGCACTCGACCAAAAACTCGACCAAAAAAACGGAGGGGTTATGCGATTACCTGTCAAGCCTGTTCGAGGCAAAATCCGGAGCGACGGAACGTCCATCATTTACTTTCAGTATTGCTACAGTTGGGACCCCGATCTCAAAACCTTGCTGAATACGGGCATAGAAATTCCTGCCGGGAGTTGGGATAAGCAAAAGGAGTGCATAACTGTGGACCTGCCACGCGAGTATGGCACCTGTGAAAAGCTGAACGAAGAACTCGACCGCCAGCTGCGGCTGGCGGAAGACCTTATTAAGCTGGCGAAAAAGCAGGGCATCGCCGAGATCGGACCGTATGTCAAGGAACGCTACTCTCCTACTTTAAACCTGGCGGCATTGGCCTTGGCGGATTTCAACATGAAAACGCCTTACGAACCCGAGGTTAAAAAGCGAAAGGCGATTTTTTTCCAACAGCTCGACGATTATGTCGAATCGAAAAGAAAATGGGTTAAACCGGCGACGATCACGGTCTACAATAATATGATCGGGCATTTTGAGGCGTTTGAGGAATACCGCAAGGCGCCGATCACTTTTTCGTCCTTCGACTATCAATTCTACGAGGACTTTCGGGATTTTCTGACCTTTGAGTACGAGATACCCAGGAAAAAGAAACCTGTGTACGGCCTGCGCGAGAACACCATTGGCAAGACGATCAAGCAATTTCGGATATTCATTAAGGACAGGGTTAAGCGTAAGATCATTCCGGCAATAGACCTTTCTGACTATAAGATACCGGAGGAAGAGACGGACGCCATCTATCTTACCTACGAAGAGATCGGGCGTATCTACCATCTTGACCTGACCGACCACCCTGACCTGGAGCCGTATCGCCGGTGGTTCGTCCTGGCGTGTCTAACGGGGTTGCGTTTCTCGGATTTTTCGGCTCTCCGGCCTGAAGACCTGCAGCAGGACATGCTGCATAAGAAGCAAGAGAAGTCGGAGCACTGGGTAGTGATACCCTGCGGCGCGAGGCCAGCTCCGACTTACATAGAGGACTAGGCATTTCGTCGGTTATACTTCACCGATATACAGATATTTTTTGTAATGGCGTGATTAATTTTGTATTTTTACTGTCTCCTTCGCAATGTTCCAAAAGCCAATACGGGTAAGTATTTCAGGGCATGAACCCTAATTTATTCGATGTGTAAATGTGGATCGTATGAAGACAAAGAAGCGTAAGCCTCGGAGACAAAACGACATCCTGTGGAAAGGCATGTTGGAAGAGGTGTGTGATGACTTGCTGCGGTTTGTGTTTCCGCGGGCGGATCGGATTTTTGATTTGGAACGGGGCTTTGAATTTATGGATAAGGAGCTGCGGGCGTTAAATCCAAAGCCGGGCGGAAAGCCGGATACGAAAGTAGTGGATAAGTTGGTGAAGGTTTTTCAACGGGATGGCAGCGAGGAGTGGGTGCTTTGCCATGTGGAGGTGCAGGGGACTGACGAAAAAGATTTCGCCAGGCGAATGTTCAAATATTACGCGCGAATTTTCGCCCGCTATGATCAGCCTTTGACGGCTATAGCCATTTTTACGGGGAAGGATGGGAAGAAGCTACCGGGCATGTACGTGCACAAGTATGAAGGGGCCGAGCTGACATATAAGTACAATACGCTTTGCATTCTGGACTATACGGATCGCAGCCTGGCGGCAAACCGGAATCCGTTCGCGCTGGTGATGCTGGCGGCGAAAAAGGCGCTGCGCACTGGCAAGAATCTGGACGAGGTGTTGTTGAAAGAAAAGCTGGCAATAGCCAAATTATTGATTAGGAGAGGATTTAGCGAGGCGAAAACCAATGGGATTTTGTCATTCTTGCACAACTACGTACGGTTTGAGAAATCGGAAACAAATCGTATTTTTGAGGAAGAAATTGATCGTTTAACGGGTAAAAGTAATACTATGGGTATCATTGAACAAGTGAAACAGATGAAGCTGGACGAGGCCAGGGATGAAGCCAGAAAAGAGGGCCGGACGGAAGAAAAGGCCCAGGTTGTTAAAAGACTTCTGGCAAGGGGTTATTCCGTTAAGGATATTACCGTTATTGCTGCAGTAACGGTGGGCTTTGTGAATAAGATAAAAGCGTCTTTTAAGAAATAACGTATTCTAACTATAGTGTAGGCTGTCCGATAGGGCGGCTTTTTTTTTGCCTAAAAATTAGGGACAATGAATACAAATGATCTTTCCCTCGATCTCGTTGACATAACCATCAGACGTATAGAATTCTTTCAGGTTAGCCCCGCAAAAAGGGCAATAATGGATTGTCATTGTCGGAAGCCCAACGCTGAATTTCTCATATCCCATTGTTATGTAAAAACCAGGATGGCCGGGAGCG
>DASZOW010000678.1:0-4472 GCA_035550615.1 Puia sp. | reverse complement strand
TATAGCTGCCGGCAAAGACGATTGGGAACGACTGCCAGAAATTGTAGCCGTTCGTGCGGGCCGCGCTATAGTAAAAGCTTCCCATCATCGGATGCGATAAGAAGTTATTGCCGAACCTGTCCTGGTCCCATTCCCAGCCGTTATTCCAGGGCCATCCCGCGTGCAGGTTGCGGGTCCAGGAATGAACATCGGTTTTTGCAAACTCCAGGTGCATCACAGTTCTATCCACTATATTCAGAATGGTATTTTCAATGACGACCTGCGCGGCAGGTCTCCAGATCTTGCTTTTTTTAGTATATTCCGGATCGTCGTTCAGGAGGTCCCCGTACTTGTTGTATTTTGTAGAATCCAGGCCCGGCAATTTCCGGGGCTCGATTCCCGCGGAATCCTTATTCGAGGCAATCTTTCGTTGCCTGATCGCCTTCAACTGGCCTTCGATATCGCCTTTTGCCGGCACGATGGTGTCTGTCGCCGGATTTTGAGCCAAAAGGATCTTCGAAGGCAATAGAAGAAAAAGAATGTAATGAAGGATGTATAACTTTTTCATTGGGTGATGATGGAACCGTTACAAAATATGGACCATTCGGACCTGGGAGCCATTATACCGGTATGCAACAGCAATGAACAAGCGAAGCGGGCCTGAAATCCAGTGTTTCTCCAGGATTTATGCTGAATTTCAAGACATTGGGTAAAAAACTACCCATCAAAGCCAAGGATGCGGTACTTTAACAGCATTTTGTGCAATTTTCTGTCGATTTTTGCGGTTTCCATTAATCATGTGCGCTAATAGCAGAACCTCACTATGAAGAGACTCTTAACCGTAGTTTGTCTGGTCGGGCTATTCCATGCGGGATACTCCCAGACCAGCGATACCATCAGGGAAGTAAGTGCGGCCTCGGGCTGGGGGTCATGGTCCGGCTATACCGGTACGATGGCTTCCGACACCGCGCCCCGGCGGATGGACACTCTTCACCCGCGGTATGATTGGCAGAAGGCGGCTGTTTTGAACAAGCCTTTTCCGGTCCGGTCTTTTATCGTACCTGCGGCGTTGATTGCCTATGGAGCGACGGCCGTGCATAATGGGACGTTGCAGAAAGTGAATGGAGAGCTCAAGGAGCAGGTCTGGCAGGACAATCCGCACAAGCCTTTTCATCTCGATAATTATCTGATGTTTGCGCCGACCTTGTCGGTCTATGCATTGAATGCGGCCGGGGTCCATGGGGCGCATAATTTCAAGGACCGCACCATCATCCTGCTGATGGCGAATGTGATTGCCAATGGAACGGTATTCTCGGTCAAAGGTTGGTCGCATGAGCTGCGGCCTGACGGTTCGGATTGTCAAAGCTTTCCCAGCGGTCATACTGCCGAGGCATTTGTCGGCGCCGAGTTCATGCGGATGGAGTATAAGGATGTCTCGCCCTGGTATGGCGTAGCCGGGTATGCGATGGCAACGGCCACGGGGATGTTACGCATGTACAATGACAAGCATTGGATGAGCGATGTGGTGGCCGGTGCGGGTGTGGGCATTGCTTCAACGCGACTGGCCTATTGGTTATATCCCAAGATGCAGAAGCTTTTTGGCAAACGGACGGATCCGGAAAAGGTGAGCGTGCTGATGCCTACGTATAGCAGCGGGTCGGTGGGCTTGGCGTTTGTCAAGACGTTCTAGCCGTTGTGGCCGCAGAACGCAGGTGGCTGGCAGCGCGTAGCCGCAGAACGCGGATGGCTGCCAGGCGATTCTATTTTCTTCCCATAGCGTATTGAATACCCGCCAGCAGATGGTGCAGGAAGAGCGGGTCGGACCAGGTGGCGTCGGTGTGGCCGAGCGCCGTATAAAAGGACCGGCCGCCTTCATAGTCATGATACCAGGAGAAGGGATGGTTGTCGCCGTTGGCCCCGCCGGTGTACGAGGTCTCGTCTATTTTCAGCAGTACATGGATATCGGGGTTCAGGTATTTGAAATTATACAGCTCGTCGAAATGCATCCAGGGATTGGGGAAACCCTGCATCGCCGGATTGGCAGAGTCGACGACGATGAACCGTGCTTCCTGCTGTTTCGGATGCGATTTGAAATAGCCGCCTACCAGGTCTCCATACCATTGCCAGTTATATTCACAATCCGTGGCCGCATGAACGCCTACGAAGCCGCCGCCATGGTGGATATAGTTCTGCAGCGCTTTTTCTTCTGCGGGGCCGAACACCTTGCCGGTTGGGCTGAGGAAGATGAGCGCCGCATATTTTTTCAGGATCTTCGGCCGGAACCAGGTGGAGTCGACGGTGGTGTCGACGAGGAAGTTGTTTTCCTCACCCAGCTTGCGGATGGCGGCGATGCCTGTGGCGATGCTCGCATGGTGATACCCGTTGGTCTTGCAGAAGATCAGCACTTTCGGTTTCGAGAAGACTTCGGGCCACGGGTGGGCCGGAGACAGGTGGCCCGGAGCCGGGGCGTGGGGGCCGGCGAATGCCGTGGCGGCGATGAAGATGGCGAGAAAGGCGAGGCGGCGCATGTGCTGGTAGTTATAGTGTTTTTATCCTGATGTTTCTGAACCAGACGGGGAAATCGTGGTACTGCAGCGCGATCCTGCCGTTGTGGGCAAGGCTGAAATCGGGCCAGCGTTTGAATTTGCTGTGAGCCACCATATCCCGCCATTGGTCGTTCCACATGGTGGTGGTGACCACGTTGACGCCATTGAGGAATAGCTTCAGGTTACCGTCTTTCAGGATGATCTCCGCGTCGTTCCACTGGCCGACGGGTTTTGTTTCATCGGGGCCGGCGATGAGGTCATACAGGTTGCCGGCGCGGTGCTTGTGGATCCTGCCATCGTGGTTGCTGTCGTTGTCGAGGACCTGCATTTCCGGGCCGGTGAAATAGGTCTCTTTATATTTAGCGGTATCTTCCTGTACGTCGAAGAGGATGCCGCTGTTGCCGCCGTGTGAGATCTTCCATTGCAGTTTGAGATCGAAGTTGCCATAGACCTTGTCCGTGAGAAGGTCGCCATGGCCTTTGTCGGCGGTATTGGGGGTGATGGCCCCGTCCTCTACTTTCCAGCGGGGACTTCCCGAGGTCTGGCCATAGGTATGCCAGCCGTCGGTGTTCTTTCCGTCGAACAGGAGTTGCCAGCCTTCCTTTTTTTCTTCTTTTGTCAGGGTATTCGGCTTTTGGCAGAACGCTGCCAGGGGCAGGGTCGTGATCAGGGCGATAAAAAGAGATTTCATCAGGATTTTTTTAACGAGAGGATATAAGTGACCATGGTTTTTACGTCATCGGCTTTGAGGGACGGGTGCGGGGTCATCGGTACGGTACCCCATACGCCGCTGCCGCCGGAAATGATCTTTTTTACGAGCCGGTCGACGGTGGTGTCCGCGGCAGGGCTGTATTTAGCAGCTACCTGGTCATAAGCGGGACCGATAGACGCGCCGCTGGCTGCTTCATGCAGACGATGACAGGTGGTGCAATCACTGGAGCCGATAAGTTCGAGGGCCTTGTCGTCTGCCGTGCTACCGGAGGAGGCCGGTGCAGTCGTGGCGGCGCCGGCGCTGCCAGCCGTGGTGTCTGTGGTAGTTGCCGATTTGTCGCCTGAGTTGCCGCAGGCGCCGAGCAGCAGGGAAGCGGATAGAGCGATAACAAATGTTTTGCTAAAATGCATGATGAGATATTTAGTTTTGATGACGGGCATAAAGTTATTTCAAACCTAGTACAGTTCGATTAAATTTTTCATCTTTTCCGGTGCCGGCGAAATCGTCGAACGCTTTTTCGGTGACCCGGATGATATGGTTTTTGATAAATGGCGCACCTTCCCGGGCGCCGTCCTCGGGGTGTTTGATGCAACATTCCCATTCCAGCACGGCCCAGCCTTTGTAATCGTATTGCGCCATTTTGCTGAAGATGGATTTGAAATCCACCTGTCCGTCGCCGAGCGAGCGGAAGCGGCCTGCCCGATCGATCCACGGCTGGTATCCGCCGTAAACGCCTTGTTTGCCGGTGGGATTGAACTCCGCGTCCTTGACATGGAACATGCGAATACGTTCGTGATAGTTGTCGATGTATTCCAGGTAGTCGAGGCATTGCAATACAAAATGGCTGGGATCGTACAGCAGGCAGGCGCGGGGATGGTTGCCGGTATGGTGCAGGAACATCTCGTAGGAGATGCCGTCATGCAGGTCTTCGCCGGGATGGATCTCGTAGCAGAGGTCGACGCCGCATTTGTCGAATTCATCGAGGATGGGCGTCCAGCGGGCGGCCAGCTCTTTGAACCCCGTTTCCACGAGGCCCGCGGGACGTTGCGGCCAGGGATAAACTGTCGGCCAGAGCAGGGCGCCGCTGAAGGTGGCATGGGCGTCGAGGCCAAGGTTCTGTGAGGCTTTGGCGGCATATTTCAACTGCTGCGTGGCCCATTGCTGTCGGGCCTTTGGATTATTATGTACCGCTGGCGGTGCAAAGCCGTCGAAAAGCGCGTCGTAGGCCGGGTGTA
>DASZOW010000677.1:0-4011 GCA_035550615.1 Puia sp. | reverse complement strand
TTTTACCCGGCATTTCTCGACGATCCCAACCACGGCCGGCTGCGCGATGTCGTCCTCCACGAATGCGGCAGCATCACGGAATGGGTGGCTGACCGGCTCGGCATCAAACATTATCAAACGACCATCAACACGGCTTGTTCTTCATCCGCCAATGCCATCGGCTTTGGCGCGCGGCTCATCCGTCAGGGACTGCTTGATGTGGTAGTGGCCGGCGGCGTAGATGCGTTGACGAAATTTACGCTCAACGGGTTCAACTCGCTGATGATACTCGACAGCCGGTTCTGTAAACCCTTTGATAACGATCGCGCGGGGCTCAACCTGGGCGAAGGCGCAGGCTATCTCGTGCTGGTGTCGGAAAAAGTCGCGGCGTCGCTGCCGGGTTCGCGGCCCGGCAATATAAGCTGTGTCCTCAGCGGCTTCGCCAATGCCAACGATGCCTGGCATCAGACCGCATCTTCGCCCGATGGCCGCGGTTCCTGGCTCGCGATGAAGGGCGCCTTGCAACGCGCCGGTCTCGAACCGGCGGATATAGATTATATCAATTTGCATGGAACGGGCACACAGAACAACGATCTCGCCGAGGGCACGGCCATCCGGCGCTTGTTCGATCCGGTATATCCGCGGATGAGCTCTACAAAATCCTTTACGGGGCATACACTGGGAGCCAGCGGCGGGATCGAAGCGGTGTTCTCCGTGCTGGCGATCCGCGACGGACTGATCTATCCGAACCTGCGTTTCGAGACCCGGATGGAGGAACTGCCGATGAAACCCGAAACACGTTTTCTCAGGAGCCAGTCCGTACGGCATGTGCTGTCGAATTCTTTTGGTTTTGGTGGGAACTGTACGTCGCTAATCTTTTCAAAGCCGCAACAATGACGAACATCTATATCCGCTCCGCAGCTTGTATCTCGCCAAAAAACACTGGCGAACCGGACTATAAAGCATTTATCGATCCCAAGGCGCTTCGCAGGATGAGCCGCATCATTCGCATGGGCGTGGCCACCGCCCGCATCTGTCTGCAGGAAGCGTCTCTCGTCATGCCGGATGCTATCGTGACCGGGACCGGATATGGCTGTCTGGAAGATACGAGCCTGTTCCTGAAGAGTATGATCCAGCGCAACGAGGACACACTGCAACCCGCGACGTTCATCCAGTCCACGCATAACACGGTCGGAGCACAGATAGCGCTGCTGCTGCAATGCACGGGTTATAACAATACATTCGTCCACCGCGGATTTTCGTTTGAAAGCGCGCTGCTGGACGCGATCCTTCTTCTGAGGGAGGGCGACGCCTCTGCGGTGCTCGTGGGCGGCGTGGATGAGCTTACGGATGACAGCCATGCGATCCTCCGTCGCTTTGGGCTTTACCGTCATGCGCCGGCAGGAGAGGGGGCCGCATTCTTCCTGTTGGCGAGCCGGCCTTCCGGCGAGGACTATGCGAGGGTGGATGGCATGACGACCATCTATAAACCGGAAAGCAGGGAAGAGGCCGAACGGGAGATTCATGCATTTCTAAAGGAGCAGGCCGTCGATCCTGCGTCCATCGATCTGGTCATCGGGGACGAGATCCTTCCGGGTAGACCTACGATGCCTTATAAGCCGCAGAGCGGCGAATATCCTACTTCCACGGCCTATGCCCTCTGGCTGGCCGCGCAATACATCAAAACGGGCGCACATAAGCGGATCATGGTCTATAACCAATATCTTGGCATTCATCATGCGGCCTTTTTGCTTTCCGGATGTGATCAATGAATTTAAAACCCGACCGCCCCGCCGCCCCCGCCTAAACCCCGCATCTCATGCTCTGGCGACCTTCCTAAAATTTTACCGGAACCTTTCGATCAGCATAAAGCTGTGTTGGACGAGCTTATGATTATTATAAAGTAGGATGTAGCGGAGTCCGGTGATCGCACCGGGACGCTTGACCATGTGCTGCGGCAGCGATGACCCCAGCTGCAATGAAAGCCATACGGCAAACGCCGATGCCGTCGGATACTCACCGCACAGATGTTTGAACCGCGCTATCGGAACAGCGGGATCGAGCGCGGCCTCGCAGCCGGCAATAATAGGCAAGAGCCGGCTATCTCCATTTTCTCCACTGAGGAAAAGATCGATGGACCGCCCCGGCGGCAGATATTGCTCCAAAAAACTGCGCAGCCGTGCAGCCACGGCAAGCCCGTCCCGGCTATGCAGCGTAGCGATGCCCCTGATTGCAGCCTGTGCCTGCGTCGCCTCATCGCTGACCTGGAAAAGCGCGGCGCCTTCTCCCGCAATTGTTCCCGGGGAATCGTAGTCATAAAGGCGAAGCCCCGGCGCCAGCGTTCCCCTGTACCAGCCGTCCGCCTGCTCGATCCGATAGTGGTAACCGGAAAGCTCATCGACACCACCGACGAGATAGCGGCCGCCGGAGTTTTCACGGGCAAGCATGGCCGCATCGATCAGGGCATTCTCGAAACTGAATCCGCGGTGAACGAATGTGGTGTTATAGCCTCTGTTATGGTTGGACAGTCCGATCTGCGATGCGATCGCATTGGGGATGCTTTGTACGAAGTTGCCGGGGGCAAGCAAGCCCTCCGAATAATCGATGATCTGTCTGAGGAATTTTACGCTCTCTTCCATTCCGCCGTTACCGGTTCCGATGAGGATGCCATCCGGTACACCGGTCTGCGCCAGTAGTGGCAGGGCGGCGCCCACGCCCATACGCACGGCCTTGCTCATCCGGCGCAGCACATTGGCCGGGATGCCGGCATAGGCCGGCTCGATGACTTTATACACACCTTCCACCGGACCGGCCAATCGTGTCTCATCGTCCTGTGGCAGGGAGGTCTGTGGCGAAATACAGCTTGTCTGATGTATATAGATCATGACTGGTTTACTTTGGACAAAACCAATGAGGTGCAGTTGCCCCCGAATCCAAAAGAGTTCGACAATACATGCTGCAGTTTCATCGGGGTATAAGCCGTCAATGGCCTCAGCCCGCAACCCGGGATCGGCGTCGAAAAATTCAGTCCGGCATAAGCCTCCTGGTAGAATAGGCTAAGGACACTATAAACCGCTTCGATGGCGCCGGCCGCCCCGAGCGTATGCCCGATGCTCGCCTTCGTCGACGAAAATACCGGCGGATCGCCAAAGACGCGGATCATGGCCTGGCTCTCCGACGCATCGTTATTCTCTGTTCCGGTGCCATGCGCGTTGATATACCCGATATCGGAAGTCTTCAAACCGGCGGAACGCAATGCGCCTATCATGGCAAGATAGGGCCCTTCGCCTTCCGGACTAAGACTGCTGGGATGGAATGCATCATTTACATTGCAATAGCCCGAGATCTCCGCGTATGCTTTTTTTACAGCTGCCACGGCCGTAGATCGCCCCCCAGGCCGTTCCGCGAAGCTCCGTGCATGTTCAACCACATCCTCTTCCCGCTCCAACACGAGAAAAGCCGCGCCTTCCCCCAGGTTCAATCCCTGCCGGTGCTCGTCAAACGGCCGGCAAGGCGCCGCGGATAGAATTTGCAAAGCATTGAACCCATTGATGGTGTATTTGGCAAGACTGTCTACCCCGCCAACGATCGCTCGTCTCGCCAGCCCGTTCCTGATCAGCCTGGCGCCATACTGAATGGCATTAGCCGAAGAAGAGCAGGCGGTATTGATCGTGGTCACCAGCCCGTTCAAACCATAACGTCCCTGCAGATAGATATTTACGGACGCGCTGTCATACGACCCCAGGAAATCGGACCCCTGAGCGCCGCCAGTGGCATCCCGGTAAAGCTCATCCGTCAGACACATGCCGCCGACGGTGGTCGCTCCTACCAATGCAGTATCCGGCGCCGTTAGCACGGCCGGCGTCAGCTGTGCATCGGCGATGGCGTCCCGGAAAGCATGGAGCGCCAGTAAGGTGGTACGGGAGACGCCCGGCTCATGCACGCCCAGCGTTTCCGCCAGCTCTTCCGTGGCCCGGGTGATGGCGCCCAAAGGCAGCTTGCCCGAATACCTGGAATTTTGCGGCCCGGAAA
>DASZOW010000676.1:0-5189 GCA_035550615.1 Puia sp. | reverse complement strand
TAGACCTCGTCCTTTTTCCACGTTATGATACGGATCGAGTCGGAGATCTGGAAATTCATGGCGACAAAATCCCTGGGGCCGAACGGAATGTGTTTGTCGACGATCTTCTGGGCTCGCGCCGGCGACAAGGCGCCGATGAAGAGCAGTGCGGAAAATATCTTATTTTTCATTATGGCTGGTTTGATTGATTGGCTGGCAATACATGATCATCCGCGGCGGAGATAGATATTTCCGCTGACGTCATGCAGCTTGACATCGACGCCCCCGCCGTTCACCGCAGTGTTAAGGCTGCCGCCGCCTACCCGGCGCATATCGTCCTTGGCCGCCTGCAGATCGAAATCGGAATACATGCCGCCCGATATGGTACTCATCTCGAGATTGAAACCGGCCTTGGCGGGCAGCGTCACATCGACCTCGCCGCTGACGGATGCGATCGAAATGGATTTGTCCTTGCTCAGCTCGCTGAACACCACATTGACATTGCCATCGATGGTGGAAAGCACCAACGGACCGGAGACGTTCTTGAGCTGGATCCCATGACAGCCTTTGAAATCGATCTCGTTATTGATATTGCTGATGGTGGTCTCGCCGTCACGGGCGCAATCCCGTTCGATCTCGAGGGCGATATTCTGCGGCACCCTCAGCTTATAGGACGAGGGGTTGGTTATCGGCGCCAGGCAACGCAGCGTGACACGGTTGCCGTTCTTCTCCATGGCCACGCCGATGCCGGTATTATCGGTCCCGCCGCCATACACGGGTTTCAAGCCTTTGGCGCGTTCCGGTGTCTCGAAGCGGTGTGAGCCTGAGGTGGAGGTGATGACGATCTCGTTACCGCTATAGCCTTCGATAGGTAGATTGCCATTGAAATCTTCCAGGACCAGCCTGGCGTCTTTGTTGTTCTCGACCTGAATTTTGAACTCCTGCGCCCGGCAGATACAAGCGGTAAAAAGCGCCATGACAAATGGTAGGGTATACTTCATTTTACTGTTTTTTATAAAATTTTCAGACTGCGTTGCGCGGCATCCCTGACCTCCTTGAGCGTCTTTTTGTTCGTCATAATATCCTGGATGGGGGCAACGGCCTTACGTTCTCTTTTCTCCGCCAGCAGATTGATCAGTACCACCTGGATGATCGGCTCGGTCTGGATCTTCAACGACGCTACCAACGAATCGCGCACCGCGCGCCGGTCGGCGAACCGGGCCAGCGAATACAGCGAAGCCAGACGCACATTGACGCTTTTATCGTGGTTCAACGTATTGACGAGGGCGTCGATCACCTGCTGGTCGGGGCTGGCCATTTCTTCGGCATAGCCGACGGCCTTGATGCGCTGACTGGCCGACTCGTCGTTGATCAGGTTGAACATGACCTGTTCTTTCATTTCCCTGACTTCCTGTCGCAACGCAACCAGCTGGTCGGCGGTAGTCGGCTCCGTGGATCTCCGGCGCAGATTCATTCCGATACCGATCCCCGCGGCCACCAGGATAACTGCGGCGGCTATGCGCCATACAGGCGAGGAGAACCGGATGGCTTTTGGCGACGTTCCCCGGGCTTTAGCGGCACTTGCCCCGGTTTCAGCGGTCATTCTTTGGGTTTCAGCGGCCATTCCGCTAGCTTCAGCGGCCATGCCCCCGTCCGGCGTCACCGGGAATTCCTCGATGAGATGGGTCGTTGCCTGCATATTGAGCTCGGATTGCAATAGCATGTTGAAATTTTCGCGCAGCGCCGGCGGCGGCGTCTCCATGGCGCTGTCCTGCATGGCGGTCAGCAGCTCCTGCATCTCTTCCGCTTCGCGGCTGCAGACGGCGCAGGTTTCCAGGTGTAGCCCGATCTCGGCCGCAGTGACGGCATCCAGCTTCTGGTCAAGGTAGTCGATCAATCTCACTTGTATGTCTTTGCAATTCATGGTCTCCGCTTAAATTTGTTTGAAATAAAGGGCCCTGAGCTGTTTGATGGCCCGGTACACCTGCACCTTGACCGCGCCCACGGAACTATCCCTGATCCGGGCGATCTCCTCATATTTCAGCCCCTGGTACCGGCTCAGCACCAGCACTTCCCGCTCATCGGCATCCAACGCTTCCATCGCCAGGTCCAGACGCTGGAACTGGTCTTGCGTGTATCCGCTGGCCTCATCGGATGTTTGCTCTTCCAGCTCGTCTGTCAGCCTGCGGGGCGACGTGAGCTCCTGTTTACGAAAATCGAGATGGACATTCCGCGCCATCCGGTAGATCCACGGCCGGAAGCTGCCATATGCAGGCTGAAAACTTGCCCGATACCGGATCAGCCGGTAGAACAGGTTCTGGGTCAGGTCCTGGCTGACCGCCCCGTCGCCGGTAAGCCGGAGAAAGAAATTATACAGGCTGACCTGGTACCGGTCGAATAAGACGGCAAGCTCGGAAAGATGCCCTTCCTTGACAAGCAGCATGATCTTTTCATCAGATAGTTCCATCTATTGGGATTACTGCGAAACTGGCGGAAGGTTACAAATTTTTTGGGACTTTTTTGGGGGCTTCCCATCCGGCGCGGCGGCCCACCGCTCCTCCATCCGTTTTGCCGCCACCGGGGACCGGCCATCGGTCCGGCTCCGCTCAACGAAGCAGCATCACGGTCCCATGCGCCGTTTTAGGTGTATTCTCCATGTCGAGGTAATCGACCTCCCAGACATAGACGCCCGGGGGTTGCGGTTCTCCATGAAACCGGCCGTCCCATCCGGGTTGCTGGTCGGAACTGGCGAATACCAGCCCGCCATAACGATTGAACACCCGCAGCTGCGGCTGGGCCATATATGGATTCTTAAGCACCCGGAAAAGATCGTTATGTCCATCTGCATTTGGTGAAAAAGCACTGGGGAGATAGACCATATTGCATTCGGGTTTTATTTCGAGCGCCAGACGGGCATGCACAGAGTCGACGACACATCCGTCCATGTTGATCACCGGTAGCGTAAGATCGCCGGGGCCCAATGATGCGATAACGCCGCCGCTGGCAATGGTCGAATTCCCGAATTTCAGCCAGTAAGGCGCTTGTTCTCCCTGTACGTTTATGATGAGCGATCCGCTGTTCAGCTGTGTACATACGGGATCAGCCTGGTCGATGGTAACCCGTACGGAATCGATGGGGTAGGGCCGGACAAGGATAGTGGTATCCCAACTGCACAGATTGGCGTCCTCGATACGGAAGCCATAGGCGCCCGGCGCCAGGTTGTCGAAGCGGGGAACAGCTGTAAAGCTCCCGCCATTCATGCTGCCAAGATAGGGACCATCCTCTCCTGTCAAGATCAGGCTGATGCTGCCATTGTCCGGCTGGCAGAGCTGATCGCGAACAGTGGCCTGGACGATAGGGGCCGGGTCCGACAGGGCGAGGATGGTGATCACCGTGTCATAAACGCAGCCTGGAGTATTTTCTACCCTTAATGTATCCTCGCCGGAAGCCAGACCGGTAAAGCTAAGCGCCGATGAGGCCGGGCCGCCATTCAATGCGGCCGTAAATGTCGCCGGTTCGACATCGCTGTTCAGGATGAGCGAAATGCTGCCGATAGGTTTCCGGCAGTAAGCCGCTTTGATCGTCAGCGCGGCCGGAAAGGGAAGAATATGCTGAAGGCTCAGACCGATCGTCGTGTCTTTCTGGCAATGTCCTGCATCCACGATAGACACTGAATAGCTGCCGGTATCCAGGTGCATAAACACCGGGCCGCTTTGTGGCGCACCGCCATTGATGCTGTAGTAGACCGGCAACGCCTCGCTGTTGGCCGTGATGGAGATCTGCCCATCGGAAGGATGCGCGCAATCAGGCGGCGCTTTGATCCGGTAATCGACCGTCGACAGCCCCTGATTCAACGTAAAGACGGAATCCACGATACAGCTGGGCGTAACCTCGATATGCATCGTATGCGTGCCGGTGGCGACATGGTCGAAGATACCCGTAGTATTGGTGATCGTTGCATCCAGGGTATAGTTCGTCCCGCCGTCGGGCGCGCTCGAGGCAAAGGCCTGCACGCTGCCAAGGGTATTGGCCCCGCAGGGGGAAAGCACGGCGAGCGAGTCGAAAACCACGCCTTTGATGCCCCCGTCCTCGGCCATGCTGGCGCCGTCGAGGATGAATCCATTGAGCGTAGGGATCTTGTCTACAATGCCTTTGAGCGTCCAGGTCTGCGGATCGATCTCTACGATCTGGGAAGCCTCGCTGAGGCCATACAGCCGGTTCTGCCGACAGTTATTGGGTACCGCATACAAGCCCCAGAACACGTACGGATTCGTGTTCATCAGCAGGGTGGAATTTGGCGGGTCGCCGAGATTGATATTCCAGATCTGGCCGCCATTGGCCGAGCACAACAGCATACCATTGAAAAAAAGCATATCGCCGTCGGGCCATACCGGGACCTTTCCCAGGTTTTGATAGGTATCGGCACGCGGATCATACTGGTATAAGTAGTATTCGGCCACAAAATAAAGCAGCCCGTTCTGATCGCACGTCAGATTATTCACAAAGACGCCGGTAGGAGCGAACCTGGACAGGTACTGACATGCGCCGGTACTTATCAGCACCTGGTAGATCTCGTTGTCGGGCGTCATCAGGTACAGGGTATCGCCGTGCATAGCCGAGCTTTCGATATTGGTCAGACAATAAGGCCCCATCTCTTTGTACGCGTAATTGCCCGGTGATCCGGTGATCTCGAAAACGTCGTTGGCTGTATTGAAGAACATCCGCTGGGCCCGCACCCCGAGGGAGAGGGACAAGGCAAGTAATAATACCACGGATGTGGAGCAGACTTTCTTTGACATAGTAGGGGGGCTCAACGGGACTACAAAATATAAAAAGTAATCCGGAATTGCCAGAACCGCATGATCGTCGAATAAAGCCGGCTTATTTCGGGATAATTAATTTCCAGTTCTCGTTTTTTTTTATTTTATTGTGGTATAACCCCTCTGACAATGGAAAACAACCAACAGGAATCCTTCCTTCAAATGCAGCTGGACTATGACGGCGGCAATATTCTCCAGCAGACCGTCCGCTGGTCCCGCTTCCTTTCTATCGCAGGCATTATCGCGCTGGCTCTCTGTGCGCTTGCCTTTGCATTCGCAGGTAGTCTGCTCCTCTCCACCTTTTCCAGGCTGGCGCCGGGTTTCGAAAGTCTGGCAGGTCTCGGGAGCGCCCTTATCATTGCCGTCATCCTCGTGATCCTTGCGGTCTTC
>DASZOW010000675.1:0-18261 GCA_035550615.1 Puia sp. | reverse complement strand
CATAACGGGTGTTAGCCCCGAAATTCTTTTTTACATTATGCACGTCATTGGCGTCACGCGACCGCTCGATAACCAGCCAGCCGCTCCATCCCATCTCCTCCAGCGTCTGTTTTACCTTATGCATATCGATGGCAGTGTCGTTCTGCAGCCATACTCCATCCGTGTTGGTGCAATGGATCATGCAGATATTCTTTGCGCCCAGCGTTCGCAGCTCCTTTTCGAGCCCGCGTTTCGCGTCGAGGGCATTGGCAAAATTGAAATAGCTTTTGATACCGGGCGATCCGATCTCCTTCAATAGCTTAAGCTCCTCCGCAGCAGGCAGCGTTGTCTCGATCCCGATGACGACGCCGGCATCCACCGCCATCTTTCCCGCGATCCGCAAACGCCTGACCACCGAATCGCGCAGCTCAGGATGCTTACCGGGATCGGCATTGACGCCCAGCGGCAGAAACGCGACATGGACATGCATCTCTTTCATGGTTTCGATACAATCGCTTATCATCTTTCGCCACGTAGGCCGGGTCGCAAAGTTTTGCGAGTAAAACCCTGTCATCGCCAGCGAGCAGATGGTTATGCTGTCCGCCTCTGCCGTCTCTAAAAACTGCCGCCGCACGGAATCGATGAGCAGCTTATTGTCGAACGTCTCGCGCTGCCCAAGCCCACCCATATCTACTTCAAGCCCGTCGGCGCCTACCGTCCTGGCCAGGCCAAAAGCACCTAATTTCTGCCGCTTTAAAAGCATCAGATCGACGACGGCAACCTTATACCGCTCCTTGGCATGAACGTCGGCCAAACCGCCCCCGCCTGCCGCAGCCGGCGCATATCGATTCGCAAACACCCGCTCGAGATTGGAAAAACCGATAATCGCATCGGCCGGCAGATTCTCTCCATGCGGTCCAAAAACATAAAGCGCGGAATCGGGCTCCACCGTACAACGCGATTCGTCGATCTGCCCATCCTTGCCCTCGATGGCCTTCAGATTCAATCCCAGATGTTTCGCCATAAAATGATACATCGGTACCCGCTTGGAAAAGGCATAATCGTGCTTATCATGCGGCAGATGGACATTCTCTACATTAGCCTCGGCGCCATAATAGCTATACATATGCTGCAGATAGGGGAAATCATGTTCGGGCATATGCGCGGTCCAGTCGCCGCCATCTGAGATCAGCAGCTGCGGGCGCGGCGCCGCCATGGCCGCCAGCTCGACATTATCGGTTCCCCCGCCGCATTTCTGGATAGGCCGTCCATGCTCACAGGGACATCCGCCGTCGAAGTAGGCCGACACCATCACCACGGGCACACTCACTTTGATACGATCGTCCAACGCCGTCAGGATCACGGTCTGCGTGCCGCCGCCGGAAGCTCCGGTGATACCGACGCGCGAGGTATCGGCATCTTTCAACGCCAGCAGATAGTCCAGGATACGGATCCCGCTTAGTATCTGGATGGTCTCGGCCATCGGGGTTCGATGATCCGCTGATTTGAACTTCAATAATGACTCGTTCCAGGCAAAAAGATCATAGCTGAACGCCATGGCGCCCATCCGCGCCTCGGCCGCACACCGAAGCTGACAATCGGCGCGATAGCGATGCCCGGGGAAATGGCCGTCCGGATTCAGGATCACCGGGATCTTACCCTTGATCTTTCGCGGGCGGTATAACGATCCATTGACATACAAACCGGGAAGGAGCTCTATAGCGACATTGGAGACCTCATAACCATCGAACTTCCGCCAGGGTGTCGTGATCGGGGCAGACTTTGGCGTCGGTGGCAGCGGCGCCAGCTGCAACGCTTCATAAAGACACGACCGAAGTTCGGCCTTCCGCACCTCCCACTCCGCCTTGTTATGATAAAGGCTGGCCAGGTGATCGAGCGCCGCCACGCCTTTTTCATAAGATCGCTTATACGATTCCTGCGCCCGGACACCGACCGTAAGAAGCAGCAGGACAGACAGCACCGGCGCCAGCTTCCGCGCCTTGCGCCAACCGCTGAAAAGCAGGTTGGGATTCACCTCCGCTTTGGGATAAAAAAGGCTGGCGACATATCCCACCACAATGACGACGAGGTGGCTGTAGACGCCCAGCATGAGCTTGTTCTGTGTAAAATTATACCGTCCCATATCGAGAAGAAGTGTTTTGTGCGCACCCACGCCGATCCTGGTAGACGTAAGAAAGGCGTAAGCAGTAAAGATGATGCAGGCGATAATCCCGATGTTCAGTCCCTGCCGGTTGGTCCTGGGACTAAAAAGACCGAGTAGAAATATCCCGGAAATACCTCCGGAAAAGATCGCATATAAGGTAAAGACTATTCCCAGCACGCCATCCGTCCCCGCATTGACATAAAGCATGGCAATGCCGATCGAGATCAACCCCGCTACTATCACGATGACCTTGCCGGCACGCAGATAGTGATGATCGCTCTGACGGGGCCGCAACTTGCGGTAATAGTCTTCCACTCCTACCGCCCCCAGTGAATTGAGATCGGCGCTCATGCTGCAGATAGCCGCAGATGTCATGGCGGAAAGGATAAAGCCTACGAGACCCGTAGGCAGCCGCGTCATGATAAAGTAAGGGAACACGGCATCGGCCCGCATATTGGCAGGCAGGGAATGGGTTTGATAAAAAACAAACAGCCCGGTACCGATGAACATGAACAAGGTCCACACAGGCACCGTCAGCAACACCCCCATCAGCGATGCCCGGATCGCGGCCTTATCGGTTCTCGCTGTCAGATACCGCTGCACAACCGTCTGGTCGGTACCATATTTCTGAATGGCATAAAAGACGCCGTTGATCGCCATCACGAGAAACGTAAGCTTGGTAAAATCGAAATCGTATGGCCCAAAACCCGTGTGATGCGCGGCATGCGCGATATGCCATACCTCCGCCGGACTCTTCGCAGCGGAAAAGATCAGGATCGCCAGACACGTGATCCCGCTGGCAAAAAGCAGGAAGCCCTGGAACACATCCAGCCAGATCACGGCCTCTATACCTCCCAGTAAATTGATCAGGATAATGATACTGCCGATCACGAGGATCATCAGCGTCGTAGGACAACCGATCATATTGCTAAGGGCTAAAGCCAGCAGGAAAAAGATCGTCCCCATGGCGGAGAACTGCCGCAGCACAAAGGCCAGCGAACTATAATACCGCGCAAAGGTGCCGAACCTCCTTTCGAAATACTCGTATGTGCTCAATCCGATGACCTTCCGGTACAGCGGAACTACGAACCAAATGATCCCCAACAATACTACCGGCACCATCAATCCCTGAACCAGCAGGATCCAATTGGAAGAAAAGCCTTCCCCCGGATAAGCCAGAAAGGTCACGCTGCTGATCATGCTCGATAGCAGCGACATGCCGATAGCCCAGGCAGGTATCTTGCCCTTTGCCAAAAAAAAGGATTGGGTGGATTGTTTTCTTCGGGCAAACCGAAGCCCCAGATAGAGGGTCACCGCCAGGAAAACGGCAATGATGAGGATATCTATAAAATGCAATGACTGGCTCATATATGGTCAAACTCGTTATATTAATAAGTAATGGTGTCAGGCCAGGGATAACTCCCAGGCTTGACGGTGACAAAGAGGCCCGGCGCCTCGCCCACCCGCATCCGGATCAACCCCGGCGCCAGCTCCTGCTCAGGAACAAATGTCTGCCACCCCGTCGCCTCGAAGATCGCATACGCAGTAGCGCCGCCTTCGATGATGATCTCGGCCGGCCTGGCTTGCTTTATGATGCCGCTGACAGCCGTCGCCATCATGGTACGCAGTTCTACAGCTGAGCGGTCATGTATCGCCGGATCGATGGCTACAATGGCTTTCCCTCGTTTTTGCAACATCCCCGCGACGAGCTCCTGCCAGGAACCGCCCGGCTGCACAGGGATATAGCTCACCGGTCCCCCTGATTCTCTTTGCCGGGCAATAGCATTGCGGCTCCGGTCGAACGTGCTGCCGCTTACAAAAAGGAGCGGGCTTCCGAATACGTGGCCATTGATCGCTTCCTGCGCCATCATCGGAAAATTCCGGTCCAGCAACGCGGAAAAGAATCCCGCCGCACCCGCCGCCAGCATCCCTGGTCGAAGCCGCCGCGCCCAGACCCGCAGGTCGTTGGCATCCTGCACCTCCCCGACGACGATGCCACGCTCAGGCAACTCCTCTTCCACTCTCCTTAACTCTACCGGCCGGCTCCTGGTGTGAAGCATATCCTGCACATCCGGGCTGAGGATGGGAAATTCGGGGTCTATGGAAAATGCGCTATGATGAATAGGCCTTCCATTTAGATAATAGTGGCCGGCCCGTATGGTCCGCCCCAGCGCCGGATTGGCTGGAACCAGCAACGCGGACGGAAGCTGCAAAATGTCCAGATGTACCCGCAGCTCGGCCATCACATGCCCGCGCAATACTGAATCGGTCTTCTTAAAGATCCATTCCGGTTGCAGCTCCTGGATCTGCCGGGTAATCGTCGACATCTCCTCGACGGCCGCCGCCTCGGACTTGGAACGGCTGTCCCCCGCAATCACCAACAGGTCAGGGCCATCGCCTGCCCCGGAGCCACCCGGAACCAGCCCCCCGCCCACACGCATACGCACTTCCGTCCGCAGCCCATGGCGAAGCCCGATACCACCAAGCTCGGCAGCTCCCGTCAGATCATCGGCGATGACCGCTATCATGTCTTCGAAGATTTACTCAGCTGTACTGCCGCCTCGATAGCCAATATCATCGCATCCGGGCTCGCGATACCTTTACCGGCGATCTCGAAAGCCGTACCATGATCGACACTGGTCCGGATAATAGGCAGCCCCATCGTGATATTCACTCCCTTGACACTGTCCATGCGCTGTTTCTCGGCATTCCATTTAAAACCCGCCAGCTTAAAAGGTATGTGACCCTGATCATGATACATGGCCACGACCCCGCCGTAAGCGCCCATAGCGGCCTTGGCAAAAAGGGTATCGGGCGGTACAGGCCCCTCCACATCATAACCCTGTTTCCGCGCTTCCAGCACCGCAGGCAGGATCTCCTGGTCATCCTCGGTCCCAAAAAGCCCCGAGTCACCGGCATGTGGGTTCAGACCGGCTACTCCTATCTTGAGATTCTTCTCCCCCAGCCGGACAAGCCCATCCTGTAGCAACGAGATCACGGCAAGTATCCGGTCCTTCTTCACCAGGTCGCAAGCTTGACGCAGCGAGACATGCGTAGAGACATGGATCACCTTCAGATTGTCCTCGACAAGCAACATCCCATATTTGGATGTTCCCGTATAATGCGCATAAATTTCCGTATGCCCCGCAAAGTGATGCCCGGCGTCGTTGATGGACTTTTTGTTGATGGGTCCCGTAACGGTAGCCGCGATCTCGCCCGCCATCGCCAGCTCTATTACCTTACGTACGGCCTCGAAAGAAGCATGCCCCGACATGGCGGAGATCTCACCCCAGGCAAATTTCTTCATATCGACCGTCTTCATATCCAGTACCTCGATGGTTCCGCGCCGGAACAGCGCCTGCTGCACATTATCGATCGCATGAATAGTAACCTTCCAACCGAGATGCTCGGCAGTAAACCTCAATAGCCCCGCGTCGCCGACAAGGATCGGCCGGCAAATACTCGTAACGGCATCCGTTTGCAAAGCCTTGATCGCGATCTCCGGTCCGATGCTGGCCGGATCGCCCATGGTAATCCCTATTATTGGTAGTTCTGACATCATAATTTGTTAAAGTGGCGGCATCGTATAAGGTTGACAAAGCCCTTCCTTATGCATCAATGATTTTAAGGCGCCCAGCGAACTGCCGAGCCCCCCGCCCTGGTACGTGCTGCCAAGATGATCCGACATGTCTTGCAGCCGGTTCACCTGCTCTACGTCCCCCGCGGCCGCCGCCTTCAGCATATCGCTATAGATGCCAGGAGACAAATTGGCCGAACTGGGCACAAGCCCATCGCCGCCATTCAACAGGGTGAACGCCGAACGCGCAGCCCATCCCAGAAGATGGCTAAAATCCTTCCGCCCGGACCACATCTCCAAAGCGGTCTTCAATCGTTCCTCACTCCGTTCGCTATCCTTGAGCCCTACGATATTCGGATGATGGCTCAGCTTGTCGATCAGCGGCAGCGGGATGGAATGATGCGTGGTAGAAGGGATATTGTAGATCATCAGCGGCCCCGGAACCTTATCCGCCAGCGATTCGAAATATTTTTGTATTTGTGCTTCCGACAGCTGATAGTAAGAAGGGACATTGCATACCACCACATCCGCACCCTCGCCAAAGGCGATACGCCCATGCTCCACCGAGTCCGCCACACAGTTGGAAGCGATGCCGACATACAATTGATCACCGGCAGCCTTCAGCCGGCCGCACAATTTTATATATTCGGTCTTCAGCGAATTCGGCAAACTGGGGAACTCCCCGGTAGTTCCTAATATAAAAGGCTGCGCACCATGCTGACGGAAAAACGACATCAGTCTTTCCACAGCCGCTGTATCCAGCGTCAGGTCCGCATTCAGCGGAGTTACGGCCGGCACGACAACGCCCCGGTATTTTTTATTCATATGCAGATTTATAAATGGTGATCGCATCCTTTAAAGTTACAGGACGTGGATTGTTCTTCAATAGCCGGGTGATCTTCATGGCATCCGCCGCCATGGTTTCGAGAGCGTCATAAGGTACCCCCACTTCTTTGAGCGTGGCAGGCAGCCCACACTCGCGGATCAGCTCTCTTATCTTTTCCACACCTTCCCCGGCCGTATTGCACCCCAGCGCCCGGGCGACACCGGCATAACGGGCAGGCGCAGCCGGTAGATTGAACTCCATGACATACGGCAATAGCAACGCATTGGACAAGCCATGCGGCAGATGAAAGCTGCTGCCGAGCGGATACGACAAAGCATGTACCGCCGCCGTATTCACGGGTCCAAGACAAAATCCGCCCAGGAGACTTCCCATCGCTACCTGCGAACGGGCTTCCTCGTCTTTGCCGTTTCGAACTGCCCGTATCAGGTTGGCCGCGATTAGCCGCATGCCCTCGAACGCATAGAGATCGATAAAAGGCTGAGCAAACAGATTCGTATAAGCCTCGAGACAATGGGTAAGCGCATCCAGACCGGTGGCCGCCGTAATATCGGGTGGAACACTGACTGTCAGCAGCGGATCGACATACACAATGTCTGGCACAAGAAAAGGGCTGATGATCCCCTTCTTCTGATCATCGGCATCGTCGACCAGGATCGCATTCGGCGAGACCTCGCTGCCCGTACCGGAAGTGGCCGGTATACACACGAGCTTCCGCTTCCGCGTCCTCAACAATCCGATCCCGACATAGTCGGCCAACATCTGCTCATTGCCAAGCTGCGCGGCTACCAGTTTGGCGACATCCAGCACGCTCCCGCCACCGACGCCCAACACCAGGTCGGGATCGAAAGGCCCTGCCTCCGCCATCACCCGGTGAAAATCTTCATAAGAAGGCTCCCGGACAATACCGGTATAAGTAGCCACGGAAATACCTCTGTCAACCAGTTCATCGATCAGTCCTTTAAGCGCAGGCGCCAAAGGTGCTATCGTTACGATGAACACCCGCGCAGGGGCCAATGCGGCAAGCTCGTTCGGAAGCTGACCTAAACAGCCATTGCCAAAAACTAATTTACCCGGGAAATGTATGCTTAATGTCGACATGGTTGATTAAATAGGTGGATCAAGCGGCATCCTGGGCCTTACAAGACGTCCGGTCTGCACGGGTTTTATCTCGAGCCGCTCGCACCAACCCAAAAAGCTTTTATAAATATCGTCCAACGTGCGTTTCTGCTCAGCGGTGAGTTCCAGCGCCACCGCCCGGCTGATCGTCCGAACCGGCAGCCCTCTCTTCTGTAGAAAATATTTGGCGCTCATCGGATAGGCAACATGGATCAGGGGATCGACCCGGCTCAGCTCTCCCTGAAGCCAGCGCACATCTTCCTGCCTGTCGGGGTCATTGGCATGGTTACACATCCACACCAGGATCTCGGGATAGAAATTACCGGAGATCGAAGACATCCCCGTGGCGCCCATCTGCAGCGAATACATGGCATTGGGCGTATGGGCGTCATAGAACTCGAGCCCATGCGGGTCCTTCTTCAACACGTCGAGCTTGGCCCTGACCTTTTCGAGATCGATGGAAGTATCCTTATGATAGATCAGTCTCCCAGTGTCCAGCAAGGTCTTGAACACCTCGGGCGTAATGATCCTTTTATATGGAGCAGGACATTCGTAAAGCCCCATCGGAATATCATGCGTCAGCCGGAACATCTTGTCGAAATTGCGGAGCAGGATATCGTCACTGTCCTCGACGTTCGCGTAGTGACCGGTAATCAAAATCACGGCATCGATGCCCGTCTCATAGATCCGGCCGGCGAATTCAGCCTTGTCTTCGATGGTCAGGCCAAAAGAACCTGTAGCCACAATCGGCGCCCGTCCCGCCACGGAACGGACGACATGCCGGGTCAGCTCGAGCCGTTCGTCCTCGCTGATGCTGTACATCTCGCTGCTCAGGCAATTGGCAAAAAACCCTTTGACCCCGGCCTCCAGGTAAAAGTCTACCAACACCGAGACCGCATCCAGATCGACCTTGGCCTTTAGATTAAAAGGCGTGATCATAACGGGAACAAACTTCTTTTCCATAGAACCTCCTTTTTAACCCGCCGCTGCGCGGCGGAGATCATTATTTTTCCAAAGCCGCTTGCGGCTTCATTATTTTTTTATCGACTCCGGCCAAACCCCATCCACTATCTTGTCCTTTGGCATTTTAGACGGATCGATTTCCACATACTTGATCTTCTTCCGGTGCCAGGTGTATACGATATGCACCTTCCCATCGGCACTCTGTATGACGCTGGGATACGAATACTGCCCCGTGTGATCGTCTTCCAGTACCAGCGAAGCATACCAGGTCTTCCCATCCGGCGAAACCGCCACATTCAACGGCGACCGTTCCCCTTTGGCCTTTCCCGCGGGCGGCAGAACATGATTGTATACCAACAGCTGTCGCCCATCCGCCAGCGTCGTGGCATCGATACCCGAATTATTATTGGGCAGTGAAGTCGGCGTCAGCGGGGACCAGGTCTGACCATTATCCCTGGACGTCGTGGAAAGTATTGCGCGGTTCTCACTACGGGTTAACGCCTCGATCGTCCCATCCTTATACTTCAAAATAGTCGGCTGGATAGCGCGGAGCGAATCTGCCGTAGGCACCGGTCCGGCCATCTCCCAGCGCTTCGCCCCCTTCCTTGCTATTTCAAAATGCACCTTCCAGCCATTGCCTTCGGTACTAGACGGGCAAAGCAGGCTACCGTCGGGCAGCGCTACCGGCTGATCCTTGATAGGCCCTAAAAAACCTTCGGGCAATGCCCAGGGTTTCGACCAGCTGACCCCACCGTCCTTAGAGCGGATCAGCCAGCCTTTCCATTTTGCCGGGCTGGGCCCGACCTTATAGAAAAGAAGCAGATCGCCGCCGGGGATTTGATAAAGCACCGGGTTCCAACATGCATAACGCAGCTTGGCATTCTGAATGCCATTGGCAACGTTCATCGGCGCCGTCCATTTGGCCGAGCCCTGGTCCTTCCGGCAGACATAGATACAGACATCGGGATTACGCTCCTTGGTCCCGCCAAAAAAAGCCGCTATCAGCCCCTTGGGCGTCTCGGCAATGGTGGCCGCATGACATTCGGGGAAGGAAGCGGTATCATAAAGATATTCCGACACGAGCACAGCTTTCTTAGCTTTTACGGAATTGACATAAGCCTTGAACAAGGCATGCCAGTTACGGCCGTTCGAGTTCAGATACTGCTCGCACTTGGTCTTATAGATCTCGAAGATCGCGGAGATCTCTTTTACATTTTTATAGTCGATGGCCTGTTCCCGCGCCTGCTCGAGATTACCGCGGATCACGGCTTCCTCCTCCGGCTTCAGATCGGGGACGATAGCCTTATAACCCTTCAGCGTAAAAGCAACTTTCCCGATCGTATATTTATCGAGAATGGCATCGACCTGCTCGTTCGTCAGATCGCGATGGAGCCCTGCCATCAGGCTGTCATGTACCGAATGCGGCATGGCGGAAACCGCAATGATCTGGCGGTCCATATTCGACAATGGCCTGCCGGTCGAGGGATCGATACCGGCCGGGACCGTGGAATAAGGATGAGAATTATTCCAACTGCGCACCTCGGTAAGATGGGTCGCGATCAATTCGGTCAGCCTTCCCTCCTTGGCCGGATCGTTCAGTTGCAGCGAGGCGACCCATGTCGCGGCCTTTTTCTCGAGCGCGGAATCGATCGGTGGGACCTGCGTGGTCGATGCAAATACATTAAAGCTTAACGCGATAAGAAAAAACAAAAGACTGGATCTCATATCGTTTTACTGGTTTGTATGGTGAAATGATGCTCCCCCGAACCGACCTTACTCTCCTGCCCACCCGGCAAAAGAACCAACGCCTCTGTATTCGGCGGAATTAAAATATCCCAGGAAATGCTGTCTTTTTTCCGCTGCCACCCGCTTTTCACCAGTCCGTATGGCGTCTGGTAAGAAGCACGCACGCTATCGAGACCGTCCGGAAAGACAGGCTGCATCCGGATCGTCTTAAACCCTGGCTCCCCGGGCGCAATACCCGCAAGGTCCTCGAAACACCAGGTCAGCAGATCGCCCAGCAACATCACATGATTCTGCGAATTCATCGCCGGGTTCGCGGTATTGCCATTCCAAAGTTCCCAAATAGTTGTGGCTCCATGCTCGACCATATATCCCCAACCGGGATAATCTTTGACAGTAGCAAGTTGCCACGCAAGATCAGGCCGGCCAAACTGGCAAAGCCCCCGCATCAACCACTGCGTGCCGACAACACCGGTGCTGATATGGCCGCTTTCGGCGACCTTATCGATCAAATGCTTCATGACCGCCGCCCGATGCTCCGAAGACACCATGCCAAAATAGAGCGGAAGCAGATTTGCGGTTACCGTATTGTTGGAATAATGTCCCTCATGAAAAAAACGTCTGTTGAATGCCGTCCGGACGACTGCCGCCTTTGCGGAAAACACATCGGGCTCATGGAGCAGCACGGCAAACTTGGACATGATGCCCAGCAGATGATAATAATAGGCGGTCGCGATCAGCACTCCATCGGTGATCCGGGAGGAATCGCGGGAGTGGATCAACGTCGGCGATTCGGGCGGCACACACCAGTCTCCATATTTATCTTTGGTCATAAGCCCATCCCGCTCGTATTTATCACTCATATAGCGCAGCCATTTCTTCATGGAGGCATAATGGCGGAGTATGGGCTGCTCGTCGCCAAACTGGCGATATAACATTTGCGCCACCAGGATATACGTTCCCGGCCAGGTCATATTGTCTGAATAATAGTTCCAGTACGCCGGGGCTACATCGGGCAGGGCGCCGTCGGGCTTCTGCGATTCCTGGATATCATCGAGCCATTTGGCATACAGGTTCTCGTTGTCGAAAAGATAGCTCTCCCCCAGCGATCCAGTGGCGCGATCGCCCAGCCAGGGCATCCGCTCGTTCCGTTGCGGACAGTCGATGGGCATGCCTTTATAATTGGAATTGATACCCCACCAGGCATTCTGGATAATGTGATTGAGCAGGGTATCCGAACTCTCGATCCGCCCGATCGTAGCCATATCGTCATAGACTACCTGCCCCTGAAAATCCTCCAGCTTCGGCGTGCCCGGATACCCTGTTATCGATACATACCGGAAACCATGGAACACGAACACGGGATGCCAAACCTCCTCGCCCTTTCCATTCAGGGTATAGACATCGGTGGCCCGCGCATCGCGCAGATTGGCCGTATAAAGCTCGCCATCCGGCTGCAACGTTTCGGCATAACGAAGCGTAACACGATCCCCGCGTTTGCCCCGCACCTTTAGCTGAAGCCAGCCGGCCATATTCTGCCCCATGTCGAGGATATACGTATCGGAAGAACCCAATCGGGCGATCGAACGCGGGTTGACCTCCTCCATGATCTTGATCGGTTCGTCCATCTGCGCCGACAGCTTTCCACCAGGCCCTGCCGTATACTGCGGATGAAGCCACGCATGATCGTCAAAGCCAGGTTTCATCCAGCCGGGAAAGGCCTTCGTAGCATCGTATTCCTCGCCATCGTATTCATTATTCGTGCGGATAGGCCCGTCGGCAGTGAACCGCCAGCTGCTATCACTGACGATCAACCGATGATGACCGTTGACATCTTCCAGGTCCAGCTGCAACAATAGCTTCGGAAAACCAAATTCCTTGATCTTTTTTGGCTTGTACTTGGGCCGCATAGTGAAGAAACGGCCATTGCCCAACACGACGCCGATCGCATTTACTCCCTGCTGGCAGACCTGCGTCACATCGAATGTATTGTATTTGACGGACTGGGTATAATCGGTGGGCGACTCGGCCAGCACCTGGTCGCCGATCGGATGGCCGTTCAACGAAACGATATAATGACCGGGACCCGCAATATAAAGCGTGGCTCTTTTCACCGCACCGCCGGCATCGAACTCCTTTCGAAAATAGCGGGCCGATAGCCGTGAGAATTTCGAGACGCTGTCCCAGGGAAACCCGCCCTCATACCCGATCCAGCGGGCCTTCCAGTCTGCCGCCTTCAATAACCCCATGCTCCACCGGGCCGGCGCGCTCCATGCGGTGGCTACCGCCCTGGTGCCCGCATCGCTGACAGTCCAAACGCGAACCTTCCAATAACACACCATCCCGGTCCCCAAAACCTTCCCCCGATAAACAATCATCCGGCTCTGATCGCCGGCTGTCCTCGGCGGAGCCCACAGGTCTCCCTTATCCCTGGCAAGCAGCTCGGGCGAAGAGGCTACCAGCAACTGCCACGCGGTTTGCCGCAAACCCGGCTCGTCGCCGCTAAGCTGCCAGCTCAAACGCGGATGCAAGGCGTCGATGCCCTCAGGATCGGTTAGCTGCTCGCATTGAAGCCGCACGGGCTGCGCGCCATAGGCCGCCGTAGCGAACAACAAAAAAATAATATGTCCGGTGAGCCATCTCATTTCCCTGAAAAATCAAAATAAAGTGTCAGCGACTTGGCGTAATCTTTACTCCTCGTATAGTCGTAATACATATTCTTGGCGCCCGACGGTCCCATATTCTCGGGCTTCTGGGATTTGGTGCCGATAGGCGGTATCGCATGCATAAACGAGATGTCTCCTCCAGGGAACGGCGGCGCCGTATTATAGACCTTTACGGGGTTGGCCGGCGTGAACAGCCGCAGATAGACGTCTTCATCCGCACAGACGACAGTAAACGGCTGACGGGCCGTCTCGAGCTTCATCCAGTAAAAATTGGAGAAATATCCCTTGAACTCGGGGTATACGACATTGCCCTGCCCGGTAATGGTATTGTTATAGGCCTTGTCCCAGACATCCAGCGTAACGCCCTGCTCGCGGTTCTTCCAGACGCGGTACGGTCCATTGCCCAGCCAGCGCACGCCCTTCACGGAATCCTGTCCCTTCTCGGGATACGAGAAACTGGCGCCAAGAAGGCTATAGTCGTATTGGGGCGGATAATACTTAAGCTCCATTTTTAACCAGCCGGAAGGATACATCGTCCAACGCAGTAACCGAATAAAACTGCCCTTCGCATAAGACGCCTCTACTAGCTGGTTATTGCCATCCCGGCGAACGGCAACGAGTTCGGGGATAGCATCTCCTGAGGTAACCACCGGTCCATTGGTAAAAGGTATCATCCCGCGGGCATTACTCACCCCCCGCAGCAAACCGGTCTTTGCACCGATCTTGACGGTATTGCCGGCAGCCGTCAGGGTAATCAGTGAATCTGTTTGGCTAACCGTCGCCGGAGTCGAACCCGTCGTATCGACCAGACGCGCCGCGATGACCGCCGGCCTGCTGATCGGGAACGTCCAGGTATAAAGCTCCCGGCCATCGGGTCCACGAGCCGTTACGGCAAGGATATCGTAATCCTGCCAGTGCGCGGGCAGATTCAACACCAATTGACCAAGCTGACCGGGCCGCACATCGGGCGCGGAAATCTCCCCGCCCGCACCATCCGGATGCTCCGTCGCATGGGTCAACCTGTAAGAAAAATGACACTGCTTGAAATTGGTATACAAAAAACGGTTCTCCACGCTCAATACGCCATTGAACGCCGGTGTGATCTCACGCGGCTCCATTCGCACGGGACACCAGATCTCCCGGATGGCAAAAAAACTGCCCTCTTTTTCTCTATAAGGCCCCACCACTCCATCCGGCCCATGATCTTTATCGGTGTCGAGCTCGCCATGGCGATCAACGCGCACCACGGCCTCATCGGAAAAATCCCAAAGAAACCCGCCGGCAGAAAGTGGATGATGATACATCAGCTCCCAATAATCGTAGAGCCCCGCGCCCATCCCGCCATCATAAAGCCCGTGCAAAAATTCGGTAGGAAAAAAGACGTCATGCCCATGGAAATAGGTGCCATTCCCATAATCATAGTTGATATAATGCTGGGTATCCATGTGGTCGAACAACGCCCAGGGATGGATCACCGGCCTGTCCTGCGGATCGTATCGATCAAAAAGTCCATCCAGATCGAAATTGAAACCACCCTCATTGCCGTTATCCCAAAGCACAATGCTCGGATGATTGACATCCTTCTCTACCATCTCGCGAACCAGCTTCGAGCCGACCTGCGTGTCATACGCATGATGCCAGCCAGTGAGCTCGTCAAGCACAAAAATGCCCAACGAATCGCACACGTCGAGGAAATGATCGTCCGGCGGATAATGCGACATCCGCACCGCATTCATGTTCATCTCCTTGATGAGCTGGACATCCTCGATGCTCACGGACTTATTCAACGCCCTGCCGGTAGTCGGCCAGAACGAATGGCGGCAGATGCCCTTGAACTTCACCTTCACGCCATTGACATAGAGGCCATCTCTTTCTCGCAGCTCCACCGTGCGAAAACCGAAACGCTGTTCCACCGTATGCAGCGTCTTTCCCCCGGCCGACAACGTATATACTACCTTATACAAATGCGGCGCCTCGGGATTCCAGGTCCGCGGTGCGGAAAAATTGGCCTGCAACCGCGCTACTGTATCACCAAAATGTAGCGAAGAAGAAAAAGGCTCCCCATACCTCACCCCATCCAGCGTATAAACCTGTGCGGAAAGCCGGTCGGCGCCCGTGATCCCCGACAGCCTTACCACCGCCCGGAAAAAACCATCGGCCCTGGCATCAATGGCCTGGCTCGTAATATGCTGAACAGGCATACACTCGAGATACACGGGACGAAAGATCCCGCCGAAGATCCAGAAATCGCAATGCCGCTCGGCCATATTCACGGAATGGTTGGCTGACTCCTTGGAAACGGTCACCTCCAAAAGATTGGAACGGCCATATTTAAGCAGACCGGAGATATTGTAACGAAACCGGTAGAACGAACCCTGATGGGTGGCGCCGGCAGACTTGCCATTGATCTTGACCTCCGTGTCCGTCATGCTTCCGTCAAAAACGATGTCCACCACCCGGCCCTTCCAATCGGCAGGCGCCGAAAAGGTATATTTATACAATCCCTTTTCATGACCGCGCACCGAATCCTTGTCGAGACCATAATTGAACTTCCCAAAACCCTGTAGCTCCCAGTTGCTCGGAACCGGGATCGTCGTCCATTTCCCGGAGTTACGGCCTGCCGTACAGAAAAATTTCCAGTCCACCGTGTGATCACTCCCCGTCCCGGAAAGGAACACACGCTGCGTAGCCTGTGAAAAGCCCAGAAACGGAAGCAAAAGGATCGCTATAGTAAATACATTTCTCATCTTGACTCATTGACGGTTGCCCGGAACGGCATCGCCGGCAACCCTTCTTTATTGAACAAATTTGGCTGCGCCGCCTCATTCCAGCCGAAACGGACCGCCATGGGCTTATGTTTACTCTTTATGACGATCTTATCGGCGCCCTCTATCACGGCGTTCGCGGGGGTAAATTTACCATCGGCGCCGGCAACCTCGAACCAGTCGAGCGGCTTGCCATCATTACTGATCAGCCCACTGCCGGTATTGGCAAAACTCAGAACGATAGTCCTTCCCTTAACAGTCATCGACTCGAAAGTGGGACCGGAACAGACCACCGGCTGATGATAATCCTTTGCAAGCGCCCAAAGCGCCAGCCGCCGGCCAACCTCCCACTTATACGGCGGATGCAACTCCGCAGCGCTGTCCACGAGATCGGTGGTTACGACCATCCCCGTATGCGGCAGTTCCAGCGCCTTTGCCTGTGCTTCCCAAAATGCGGGTTCCAACGTCTGGGAATGTGCCTGGTTGCCGCCATTGCTGCGCGAATAGTAGAAAGGCGCTATCTGCACATAGTAAAAAGGCAGCTCGGGACTCTCCCACAATTTACGCCAGCCGGTGATCAACGCCTTCATTTTCTCGGGATAACGCGCCGTATCGTTCAGAAAACAATTCGACTCGCCCTGGTACCAAAGAAATCCCTTTAATGCGTATGGCGCCAGCGGCTCGACGATCGTCTTATAAAACTTTCCGGCGGAATCGGATTCACCTCTCCACCCAAGTCCCGCCCCGCCTCCCGGCAAAAATGGCTCTATCTGGCTGCCCGGCACCGCATTGGAGATCATCCCGATCGGGACGTGCTCCTGCTCATAGATATCCCTGGCAAAGAAATACCCCGCCGCAGAGAAATTGCGCAACGGCGCGCCCGCAGCTATATCCCAGGCGCGGCGGATATGCACATAATCCGGCTTGCTGTAATTCGGCCTTACAAGAAAGATGCGGATATCCGGATTGTGTGCCGAGTCCAGCGCATTCGGCGGCGAAGAGCTCCGTAAAGCCTTCTCGAATTTGCTATTCTTCCGCATGCTGTATTCCATATTGGACTGACCACTGCAAAACCATACGTCGCCGACAAGGACATTGCGCATCATCAACGCATCGTCCCCGCTCGACACGAGTAGCGACGCAGGCCTGGCGGAAGCCGCCATCGGGTCCAGGTTGACCCGCCAACGCCCCATGCCATCGGCCTCAGCCGTTTTCGTCTGCTCGTGGAACTTCACCATAACCGCTTCGCCCGGCCTTGCCATCCCCCACACGGGCACGGGCGCATTGCGCTGAAAGACCATATTATCGCCAAAAATATAAGGCATCGACAGCGCCCCGGAAACATGTTCAGGAAGATCGGGCTCACCCTTGAGCCAGATCGCATATGACCAAACCGCGGAATTGCTGTCGGGCTTATGCGCAGGATCGCGATACCATTTCCCGATATTCGCCCAGGGATACACCGGCATGGAGATCCTCTGCCCATTGGCAAGCAGCTCGATCTCATAACCAGGCCCCAGAATGTCCTTTCCGGGCGAAGGTAGCTGCCGTAACTTATTCGCATCCCCGATCAACACCCGCATGCTATCCAGCCGGCCCATGGAAAAAATAGCGGTATCACCCTTATACCAGATATCATCGACCGCATACACCACAGGCCCACGCACCAGCGCATAAGGCGCATCGGCATCAGGCACGGTCTTATAAGGCTTCCGGTCGCTCGTCTTCATATAATCGGCATGTCTTACCCAATGCGGCCGCATCGGCAGATCGAGCACGATCTTATCGCCGGCATGCCAAACACGGCGGATCGTCGAATAGCTTCCCGGACGAACATCGGCAACGCGCGCCCCATTTACAGTCAACACCGGGCTATCGACCCACTCGGGAATACGTACCTTGACGGAAAACCGCGCCGCAGTCGCCGGCCCAATGGTGATTTCCACCTTCCCATCTTCCGGAAAAGCGGTCGCCTGCGTGACCCGCGTCTTGCCGATGGTCGTCGTCGAGGTCACGAACTGATTGATATAGATCGTCTGCCGCGGTCCCGACGCATAGATAAAACCGGGCAGCATAGAGATCAACCGCGGCCCGCTGCTCATGCAACAGTCGGGCTCACGGAAGTAACCCTTGGGCGTATAGCCGTTCGGGGGAGTAAAATAATGATTCGCATTCCCGTCGATCGTCTGCTCGGCAAAGACATTGTTCCACTGGATACGTTCGATGGCGTCCGCATACTTCGGGTCACCGGTAATCTCGAGCAACGCCTGCGACAGCTGCATCCACGACATGGTGGCGCAGGTCTCCATCATCTCACCCGTAAGCGGCAGAATATGATCCCGCTCATAATGCTCGCCGACACTGACCCCGCCGGTGATATACCGCTGCCGGTCCGCGACATCCTTCCATGCGCCGATGACCTTCCGCAGATAGGAGCTGTC
>DASZOW010000674.1:0-5992 GCA_035550615.1 Puia sp. | reverse complement strand
ATCTCCGCGGGATCGAATTTATCCTCGGCCTTCTTTTGATCGATAACATGCTTCAACATCGGTATGGGCAGGAATACATATTGCTTGAGCTCCCGGATATTCTCGGTCTGCCGCGGATTGTCCGAAGTCATGGCGGTGATGCTGTCGACGACCGTGCCGATCTGCGCCTGTACGACATTGAACGCAGGCAGGAAATCGATATCGCCCGTCAGCAGATAGCCGCGTTGCGCGGACTCGGCATCCCGGAGCAGAGTATTCACCCTGTCTATCTTGATCAGCACGGAATCGGTGTGGTCTACCCATTGTGAGCTGTCCAGCAGGTTCCGGATGCTGCTGTAGCTGGCCACGGAGGTGATGATGAGTAGTAGTAGCGACAGTCCAAACCCGATCTGCAGATTGCGAAGTATACCGGGTCGAGATGCGATCTTCATATATGGGGTTGAATTTTACGGGTATTGCCCCCATTCAGGGGAATGGTGAAATAAAAAGTGGAACCCTTCCCGGGCTCGCTGTCCACGCCGAAGACGCCGTCATGGCGGCGGATGATCTCGGAACAGATATACAACCCGATGCCGAGTCCCTGGAACCGGTTGGCCGCCTCTTCCACGCGATAGAACTTGCCGAAGATATTCGCCTGGTGTTCTTTGGGAATGCCGATGCCATGATCCCTGACCCGCACAACGGCCTGCCCATCGGGCTGTATGCCCGTCTCGATCTGCACCTCTTTCTGCTCGGGGGAATATTTCACCGCGTTGGTGAGATAGTTGATGATCACCTGCTCGATCCGCGTCTCGTCTCCAAAAACTTCGGCCTCTGCCGCTCCCTTCCGCACGATCTGGTAGTCGGGATAGGTCTGCCGGATCATCTCCACGGCATTCGCCAGCGTCGGCTCCAGCGGGAACGGCTTTTTGTTGAATTTCAGCTTCCCGCTTTCGATCTTGGAAAGATCCAGCAGGTCTACGATCAGGTTGTCCAGTTTCTGTACCTGCGCCAGGGTCCGCTCCACATACATCCGCGTCGGATCGTCTTCGGCAATGTCCCGGTCCAATAACTGAATATATGCCTTGACGCTGGTCAGCGGTGTCTTCAGCTCGTGACTCGCGATGCTGATGAACTCATCCTTCCGCTTGATGGCCTGTTTCTGATCTTCGATATCGGTGAACGTCCCTACCCACTTGGTAATGTGGTCGCCTTCCCTCACCGGGATCGCCCGTAACAGATGACACCGGTAATCGGCCGCATCCTTGCGCCGCACCCGTACCTCGAGCTCCAGCGCCGAGCCCGAAGCCACCGTCTTCTCCCACTGCCTGGCCAGATCGGCATCATCGGGATGCGTCACCGGGAATTCATGTTTGGATGGCGCATAGTCCAGCCATTGCTCGTTCACGAATTCGATGGCGCCATCGGCCCTCGTGGTAAAAGCGATCTGCGGGATCGATTCCAGGATGGAATGCAGCTCCCCCGCCCTCTCCTGTAGCTCGCCCTCCACCTTTTTCCGGAACTCGATCTCGCTGCGCAGACTGGCCTGGATACGGTTCAGCTCCCGGTTCTGCTCATACAGCCGGTAAAAGGTCTTCACCTTCAGCAATAAGATATCCGGATCTATCGGCTTGGTGATATAGTCCATGCCACCCGAACTGTATCCTTTGGTGATGAATTTTTTATCGGTATTGGCCGCGGAAAGGAACAGGATAGGGATATCCCGCGCCTTACTATAACCGCTGATAGCCTCGGCCACCTCGAATCCATCCATGCCCGGCATTTGAACGTCCAGGATGATCAGCGCATATGACTTCCGGAGAATTTTCTTCAGGGCCTCCTCACCGCTAAGTGCCGTGTCGGTAGGAAAAGAATGCAATTCCAAAATAGTCTTGAGCGAAAAGATGTTTTCAGGCTTGTCATCGACAATCAGTATCATACTTTTCCGTGCGATATTTGATGATAAAGGTTAGGTCGGCTTAATGCGCCGGAAATTCGCTGCCAAAAAATTAGCGAATTCCGGCGAAACGCTAATGTCTGTCCTGACGGACGGAGAACTTCGCTCTTGCCACCGGCAAGAGCTCGCTCGCAGGCTTGCACCTGCTCCGTCGGCTGAATGCACGAACAAATGTAAGTGATAAAAAAGTTGATTGGCGACGGAAGAATGTGGAACTATTTCTACAATTTTTCTGCATAACCCGCGTGCCAGTTTTTCGCCGGCCGCCCTTATTCGCCTTAACTCGCTCCTTCGGGGGTTGCGATGCCCCGGCCACCGCCCGCCCGCCGAATTGGATTGATAATTGGACTTACCATTCCAATTATATGTCTATGCAGCCTATCCTTAACCGATATCAGCGAACAAAATCGTTTCTCTTCAAAGCCGGTGACCTCACCGCATTCATGCTGCGCTTCTTCAAAGAGGCGGTGAAGCCGCCCTACGAATGGCGCGAGATCTTCTATCAATGTTATCTCGTCGGTTATAAATCGACCTTTCTGATCGGCCTCACCGCCTTTATCATGGGTGCAGTCCTGACCATCCAAAGCCGGCCCGCCATGGCTGCCTTTGGCGCCATCTCCCTGATCCCGGGCATGGTCTCGGTGTCCGTGGTCCGCGAAATAGGTCCGGTGATCACCGCCATCATCTGCTGCGGAAAGATCGGCTCACGGATGGGCGCCGAGCTCGGCTCCATGCGCGTCACGGAGCAGATAGACGCCATGGAGGTCTCCGCCATTAACCCCTTTCACTATCTCGTAGTCACCCGTACCATCGCCACGACCCTTATGATCCCGCTGCTGGCCATCCTCGCCGATGTCATCGCCTTTGTCGGCGCCTACCTGGCCATGAATATCCACGATAGTATGACCATCCGGCATTTCTTCGAGAAGGCCATGGCGCATCTTGGATTCATAGACGTCTTTCCGGCTATCATAAAATCATTCTTTTTCGGCTATGTCATCGGCATCATCGGCTGTTTCAAAGGCTTCCGCGCCCGCCGCGGCACGGAAAGCGTCGGCATCGCCGCCAACAGCGCCGTAGTGGCATCGTCGCTGGCGGTCTTTATCATCGATATGCTGGCGGCGCAGATCACAGACGTATTATAATGGATATGAGAGAAAAAGAGAACGATACGACCTCGGCCTTAGCTCCCGGCGAACCGGGTCTCGAAGAAGATCCGATGCCCCAGCCAACATTGCCCGAAGAGACGCCCGAATCGGCTACCGACACGGCCCCGCCCGAGCCTACCACCGATCTCAACGTTCAACCCAAAGAACCGGAGGCGCCATCCGCCGCCGGAGAACAGCCCGTCATCATGATCCGCGGCCTCTGTAAATCCTTTAAAGAGCACGACGTGCTCCGCGGCGTCGACCTCCATGTCGACAAAGGCGAAAACCTCGTGATCCTCGGGAAATCGGGAACCGGCAAATCCGTGCTGATCAAATGTCTCGTCGGGCTGGAATGGCCCGATAGTGGAACCATCGATATCTTCGGTCAGGATATCTCGAAACTGAAATACGGCGAAATCAATGCCCTGCGTTTGCGCGTGGGCTTTCTTTTTCAGAATGCCGCTCTCTATGACAGCATGACGGTTCGCGAGAACCTCGGCTTCCCCCTGCGGCAACATAAAAAGTCGCTGTCGCCGGAAAAAAAGGAAGCGCTGATCAGGGAGATGCTGGACAACGTAGGACTCCTGGATTCCATAGACCAGCTGCCCTCGAAGCTGTCCGGCGGCCAGAGCAAACGTATCGGCCTCGCCCGCACGCTGATCCTGCGTCCCGAGATCATGCTCTACGATGAGCCTACCACCGGTCTGGATACCGGCACCGCCAAAGAGATCAGTGAGCTTATCTGCCGGACAAGGAAAAAATATAACATCTCTTCCATAACCATTACCCACGATATGGCCTGCGCAAAAATGACGGCAGACCGGATCGTGATGCTCAAAGACGGCATCGTCTATGCCGAAGGCAGCTACCAGGAGCTGGAACGCTCGGAGGACGAATGGATCAGATCGTTTTTTTACTAGCCTTAAAAAATTTACGCTATGCCAAAAGAAAAGAATTATAAATGGAAACTGGGCCTCTTCGCCATCGCGGCCCTCGTGATCGCCATCGGCGGTATCTATTACATCGGCAAGGAAAAGAACAAATTCGGCTCCGTGCTCCACATCAGCGCACAGTTCAGCTCCGTCAGCGGCCTCAAACCGGGCAGCAATGTACGGCTCGGCGGCATCGACGTAGGTACGGTCAACGGCATAGATCTCGTCACCGACACCACCGTACAGGTGGACATGATCATCCAGAAAAAAGTACAGCGATTCATCAAGAAGGACGCCAAAGCCAGTATCGGCTCGGACGGTCTCATGGGCGACAAGGTCGTCGTCATCAGCGCCGGCACCCCCATGACCGCCATCGTCACCGAAGGCGATACGCTGACTTCGGTAAAACCCATCGAAACCGAAGCCATCATGACCAGCCTCAAAACATCCGCCGACAATGCGGCCATCATCACCGGCAACCTCGCCGACATCTCCAACCGCATCAACCACGGCAAGGGCGCGCTCGGCAGACTGCTGCGTGACACCACGCTCTCGGAAAATATCAGCTCTACGATGCGGAACCTGAAGTCGGGCTCCAAAAAGCTCGACGAGAACATGGAAGCGGCTCAGCACAATTTCCTGCTTCGCGGCTTCTTTAAAAAGAAAGAACGGGAAAAGAAAAAGAAAGAGGAAGAGGAACATCGCCGGTCCGACTCACTTCACTAACCATCTATTTCTCATAATGGAACCGGCACTGCAAAATATGCAGCCGCTTTTCTTTAACCGTGTAGACAAGCCTATGCTCGTCCGTTATCCGCCGGCTCCAAAAACCGGCATACTTACCCTTTAGCGGTTCCGGCTTCCCAATACCCTTAAATGGAGTCCTGAGACAATCCTTGATCAACTCGTTTATCCTGTGAAGAACTTTCTTATCCGTTTCCTGCCAATATATGTAATCTTCCCAGGCATGCGTTTGCCAGGCCAGTTCCATTAGTCTTGGATTAACTTATGCCTGGAAGACTTGCCTGACCTCATCTCTTCAATGGATTCGTCAAGCCTTTTTTGATTGGCCTTGCTGCTTACCAGGTGAAGCGTTGCATTTATTGAATTGTATTCGTCGAGCGACATAACCACGACATGCTTGCCCTTGCTCCTGGAAACAACCACGATCTCACTGTCTTCATTCACCTCGTTAAGGTTTTCCGCCAGGTTATTTCGGAATTCACTGTAATTGACGACTTTCATAAAATAAGTACTTATTTACGTACAAAAATACTTCTTTTTCTCCGGCCTTCAAAAAATATTGCTACTCTACCTTTAAGCTCTCCGCCGGATTGGCCATCCCCGCGTGGATCGCCTGGAAGCTGATCGTCACCACCGTGATCCACATCGTACACCCGATCGTGATCGCAAAGACCGTCCAGGAGATCGGCGTCTTGTACGCAAACCCCTCGAGCCATTTATACATGATCCACCACGCCACAGGACAGGCGATCAGCATGCCGATACAGACCAGCTTCAGGAAATCCTTGGAAAGGAGGATCACGATACCGCCTACGCTGGCGCCCAGCACCTTTCGGATACCGATCTCCCGGATACGCTGCTCGGCGCTGAAACTGGCCAGACCGAATAGCCCCAGGCAGGAGATCAGGATGGCCATCACGGTAAAATACCGGATCAACGCGGACAGCCGCTCCTCGGCTACATAGTTCTTTTGGAAGTCTTCATCGAGAAACGAATACTCGAAAGGTTCGTTGGGATCGATCTTATGCCATGCCGTCTCGAGCGCCGTAACCAGCCGGCCGGGTGAGCCGGCCCGTGCATGCACGACGAGATAGTTACCCATATCAGGCGCCAGCAGGAAGGCATACGGCGCTATCGCTAAATGCAGGTCCTCGAAATGGAAATCGCGCACGACGCCCACCACCTCGAATTTCGTGGTCTGTCCCCTGAAATCGCTGTTGACCTTGGTCCCG
>DASZOW010000673.1:0-6758 GCA_035550615.1 Puia sp. | reverse complement strand
TTGAGTACCCCATATCGCGCTCATCGCCGGGAATGCAGGGAAGGACGTCAGAAACTTTATTGGAATATTGCCAAAGAACTGATTAACGAAGGATATAATCTGTACTTTACCGACATAAACAAACTTGGTTAAAACGAGCAGGCCATTTCGACCCCAGTATCAATAAATTTAAGTACATTCTCGATACAATAGACGCGCACCGACGAAAAAGCGATTGAATCATTGCGAAAAGGGAGATTCGAAAAGCAATCGAACGGTATGACGAGTGCGGCAAAAAAGGGAAATAAGCGGCGGGAGAAAATAAGTACCTTGGTCTTGATAATAAATGCTAATGACCCAAACATCCGTTCAACATAGGGGCCTGCGGCAGCTCAAGAACTGCTCTCTTATTTGCCTGGGATTACTGGCGCTTTTTATTCTCAGCCAATTGCTGAGTATCTATGAGACCAAGCATGAGTTAGCTAGTCCTTTGATACCGAAGTCTGTCATCCGGGAGATCAATGAGCAATATCTTTTTCATGCGGTTGTCAGTTTCGTTATGCTTTTGATAGCCGTGGGCGTTTACCTGCTTAAGCGTTATTGGTGGGCTATTCTTCTAGTCGCAATTACTTTGATCGGCAACCGGTATCTCTACTGGTGAGCGGAGACTATTTGCCTGGTTCAGCTAAACATGCGGCGATAATAGTCTACTTTAAAGGCCTGAACCGGGGCCTTAAATTGACGGAATTGGTCCTTTCGTTCCAGAAACAATTTACTGCGGACCAGTCCTGTATTCGCGGTGCCTGAAGGCGAGTAAAGTATCCGGAGCAATACAGGCCGGCCGAATAAGTTGGGCTCCAGCAGGATTTCCTTTTCCTGTCGGATCGTCGCTGAAATGGACCGTTTCAGTATATTTGAATAGAATAATTTAAAGGCTGCATTCTTCCCAAATCCACTGGTGAACAGTATTTCACGGATATTTGAATGCCGGATCTGGTCCAGCAATTCGTGGTTCAGCCGCCTTGGGATCAGATCTTCATCCAGTGCTGCCGGGGTGGTCCGTTCACATTCGAGGATCATGTCGCTCATTGCGATCTTCCTGCCGTGCAGGAAGGCAAGGATTGCATCCAGCTGGTAGGGATCCAGCAATTCATCTGGGAAAGCCTCGTGCAGGATCTTCCACAAGCTGCACTCGTTACCATAGAAGAAAGGGACGCGGAAGCTGGCGTGGTCGTGAGGATGGATGGTTCCTACGATCAGCTTTTCGCTGGTGGGGCTGATGGGGTAATGGGCGAGGTATTGGTGGATGGTGGTCATGGAAGGGAGTTGTTTTTTCCAAAGGTAGCACACGCGCTTTGGAAGGGCAAGGATAAACCCGTTAAAGACAGGGACAACGCGAGGCCTTCGAGGATCAGGGTAGGATGAAGGGCGTGGGTGGCATTATAGATAGGCCGGTCACGAAGTGGCAGTTTTGTTGCTGATGCTGCTTTGCGTATTCATTCGTAGGGTATTTGGACGGTAATGATCGTGCCTTCACCGGGGCGGGAGCGGATGACGCCGGTGCCGCCGGTGACCCGCGCTCGATTGAGGATGTTCTGGAGGCCGAGACCTGTGGAACGCCGGAGAGCGCTATCGGCATCGAAGCCTTGGCCGTCGTCCCGGACACGGACGCGGAGCTGGTCGGGGAACCAGTTAAAGCCGATATTGACGTTGGTGGCTCCGGCGTGTTTGAGGCAGTTATTGAGGCATTCTTGGATGATGCGGAAAAGGATGAGCTGTTTGTCATCGCCGATGGCGTGTTCGGCGCCTTCCGAGGTTACGGAGACGGCAAGAGCGCCGGTGCGGGTGATACGCTGGACCTCTTCTTCGACGGCTTTGCGGATATCGAAGGTGCGGATCTTGCCCGCATGCAGGCCGTGGGCTAGACCGCGAAGATCCTGCAGGGAGCGGTTGACATTTTCGCGGGCATCGTGGAGCAGCGGAAAATCGATGGGGTCGCCTTCTCTGAAGCTGCTAAGCTGGATCTTGGCCAGGCTGAGGATCTGGCCGACATTATCGTGAATTTCCTCGGCGAGATAGGTGAGGGTCTGCTGCTGGATCTCTACGCGGGCCTGGCTGAGCTGTTCTTCGAAGGCGGCCTGCATTGCCATTTTCTCGCGGGCGGTCTGGCGGCGCCGGTAATTGTAATAGGCCAGCATCACCAGGAAGAGAACCCCAAAGAAGAGCAGTACGAGGATCACTGCGAGGATCGTTGCCGTTATTTGTTCTTTTGCAGTTGGCATAACATGAAAGCACAGCCCAGGCCGGTATACAACACCGCATTTGCCGCCGGCATAATAGCAAGATACAGGTTTTCATTTCTGATCCCAAGCTGATTGGTGACAATATATTTATACAAGCCAAGGATAAGTAAGGAAACGAGGTTGAAGAGGAGGATGAGGGAATTGATCCAGAACACGGGATCGTGAAGCAGGCTGGTTTCATCGTCCTTGCGCATGGTGAGCCGGGCGAGGACCAGACAGGAAAGGATGATACAGGCAATAGCGACGAGCAGGGCTGAGAAGGTGTTGAAGTCGTTCCAGCCCTGGACGAAACAGAAATTGAAGATTAACAAAATCTCTATGGCGAGGGCTATCCAGCGCAGGTTGCGGCGTTCCGCCAGACTACCCCCAAGCATGGAAGCAAAGAGATAGAAATACATGGGCGTCGATAGCAGGTAATAGATATTGAAGATAAAGTGATTCCTGGACGTATGAAAGAAAAGCTTATAGTTTCCGCCCAGGGTCTCGGTGAGATTAGTTATAACTAAGATCGGGATGAGGATACCGAGGCCAAAGAAGTTCAGCCCCTTGCGACACAGCAGCGCCATCAAAAGGCTGAACAGTTGGAAATATTGGTAATAGCTGAGATGCATGGATCAAGGTTGCAAGCCGCCGACTTCGAAGCCACCGCCGCCGCCGTCATTGGACAGGGCTTTTGAGGAGTCGATAAGCGCGGGTACGATAAAATAGCTGATACGGCCGGTACGGTATGCGGGAGCGCCAACGGTGGCAACGAACTGTTGGGTGCAGATGCCGGGCTGGATCTTGAGCCAGACGTTGGCGCCTTTGCCGTTGGGGTCGATGACTGCCACGATGCTATCCAGCCAGTGTCTGAAGGTGATATAGGTAAGGCCTTCCGTAGTGGTGGTCCGATAGGTCATGGGCGGGCATTTTGTAATGGGGACGGAAGGAGAATCGGCGGTGATGCCATAGGTGGCCATGATCTGAGAATAGGCCTCGAGACAGGGGGTGATATCTTTGGTGGAGACCGGCTGACCGCCGCCGTGGGGGAAATGTTGGGCCATGGAGTCGAGGGGGGCCATGGCGTTTGCATTGCCGGCTGTTGCCGTGGTGTCGGTACCGTTTTTGGCGCCGCCGCCTGAACAGGAGAAGAAGGCTACGCTTAGAAATGCTGCTGCGCCCAGCAGGATGGTTCGGTTCATTAGATGATTGTTTAGTGGTTAATAATGGCGCAAGATAGGGGAATACTACGTTAAGAGGTAGCGTAAAAACACGGTATAATTGGTCGTGAGATGAAGGCATGGGGCTGTTTGCAGGCTTACGCTACGTCATACGGGGTAACGGAGGCGGGAGAGCGATGGGTTAGATCGGTATGGCGGTATGGAGGTTTCGAATGATAGGTAGTTGTACCTAGCGGCTAGTGAGTAAACCTTGAAAAGACGGGAATGATCGGGCAAAATTCATTGGATGCGGCGATTTCGGGGCCATCTTTGTATCACCAAACCCAATATATATAAAGCACCAATATCCGAAGTAATCGAACACTAACCTCAGATCGCCACAAGGACCGTTGCTAAAATCTATACCACCTCTAAACAACCTGACAACCTCTGAGCCTGTTCTATCGCAGCCTGTGCCAATCACTGTATGCGACCCTGTGCAGTGAATTTATTGCCCCGCCAGTTGACCTTGGCGGGGTATTTTATTTTCGATATTTATCGACGTTATTGTTTGCCGGCTATTTTATCGGTGAGGGCATCATAGGTGGCGCGGTAGGCGTCGTTAGAGGGGTTTTTGTCGGAGGCATATTTGGCCCAGGATTGAGCCGCTTTCCAGTCGGCCGGATTTTGGCTGTGATCCAGGATCATCTTCGCATTCTTGTTCATTAGCGACAGGCTATCCCGGTATTCATAGTTCTGCGTATATTGGACGAGGGCGGTAGAGAACTGGGACCAGTCGCGCCCGTAGAAATAATAGATCTTTGCTTTGGTAATATTCCTGTCTGCATAGCTACTATTGAATTGGCCGCTAATGGTGGCGGCAAGTGCCTTCCAGTCCGGTTCCTGATTTTGAGAACGGGCGTTTTGCAGGGCAGGATTGAGAATCTCATGCATGATGGCTTTATCGTTTGCGACGGTTTGGGAGTCGAGTTTGTGATCGGCCTGAGCGTTGGCGAAGGTGATAGCCAGGCAGCAGGCCATTACGGCGGAGAGAGCTTTTTTCATTTTATTTAGTTGTATGGAAATAATTGCGAGCTAATTGGTTACGTAACCAATGGGGCATTCTGTCAATTTAATATTTCGTATTTTTTCTACAAACCGGTGGTTAAAGTTGGAGAGTTGTCGTTCTGACGATTATAATAGGCCTGTTAACAAACGTTAGTTTGCTTAGCAAACTGGTGTTTGAGGCCTCTTGTTGTAACCGAAACTAAAACTGCCTTGTCATGAACAACCTGCATGAACTGCCCAACCCGTGGGAATCCTTTCAGCAAGGGGAGCCGGAAGCTTTCCGGTATTATTTTCTCCTGCATAACTATCGGATCTATTGCTACCTGCTTTATCTTTCCAAAGATCAGGCGCAATCTAAAGAATTGACGCAGAATGTGTTTGTCGCGCTATTCCGGAATAAGGACGTGATCAAAGATCAAGAGCATCTGCTGCGGCGGTTATATCTCAGCGCCCGAGTGCGCTATTTTTTGCGGCTGAAGGGCAGGCGCTTTCCCGATCTGGAGGAAAAGCTGGTTTATTATGTCGAAGATGACGAGAATATTATGGAAGACCCGGACATAGCAAGGAATGAAACGTTACTCGCGGTGCAGGACGCCATGCAAAAACTGCCGCCGGCGAAGAGGGAGGTCGCCGAGCTCTATTTTTTTCAAGGATTTTCGACCGCGGCGATCGCCAGGCACCTGGGTCTCGATGAGCAAAGCGTGCGGGAAATCATATCGCAAAGCATGAAGCGCCTGGGGGAGGACTTATTGGGAAAGGGCCCGATGACAAATGAGCTCTCGCTGGTCCGGGCGTGACGATCAGCGTTTTTCAGGGCATAACGATCAGCTTTTTTCCCTCCACTTTGAAATGAATATGCTGCTCAGCGCCGATACCGTGGAGTATGGCGGATAAGGTGAGGTTCCGATCGATCTCACCCATGAATTCCACGGGCGGGATGGCACCCCGGTATTCTACAGTGATGTCATACCAGCGCGCCAATTGACGCATGGTGCTTTGCAGGCTACTGTGATCGAAATGGAAAAAGCCATTTTTCCAGGCGGTGATCTCGTCGATGTTTACCCCATGCAGGGTTTTAAGATCGCCCCGGGCATTCAATACAGATTGCTCGCCAGGTTCGAGGAGGGCGGTGGCGGCGCCGTGAGAATAGCGGATACTGCCGCTAACAAGAGTTGCGCGTTCGGCATTTTCGTCGGAATATGCCATGATATTGAAACTTGTGCCGAGGACGTCGACGGCCCCGCCGTCGGCCCCCGCCGGGCCGTTATGAATGTGAACGCGGAAAGGATGCGCGGCGTCTTTGGCCACTTCGAAATAAGCTTCGCCGGTGAGATCGACTTCGCGGGCAGCACCGGTAAACCAGACGGGATAACGGAGCGAGGAGGCATTGTTGAGCCAGACGCGGGTGCCATCGGGCAGCGACAGGGTAAACTGACCGGCGCGAGGTGTGGCGAGAACATTGTAGGCGGGTGTCGAGGGAGCTTCAGATGCAGCTTTGTTATAGGCCAGTTTGCCGTCGAGTTTTGCTACGAGGGTGTTCCCTTGGGTGGCGACGATACCATTGGCTGAAGAGTCGAGATCGATGGTGTGGCCATCGGCGAGGGTTAGCGTGGCTTTGTTCCCGCCAGGTTGGACATCATTGATGAGTGTAGTCACTGCTACGGCTGGCGTTTTGGTTTTTGGACGATAGAGTGACCAGAGGGTGATGCCGGCAATGACAATGGATGCGGCAGCGGCATAGCGCCACCAGGATCGTCGGATGGGCGGTGCGTTTTCCAGCCAATAGCCTTCCCCTTGCAGGCGCGATTCGAGCTTATTCCAAACGCGATCGGTGGGGAGATCCTCGATGCGGGCAAGATTTTGTTTTGTCCAGGTGGGATCGAGACGAAGCTTATCGAGCATTTCCTGACGGCCTGTACCGCGGGAGATCCAATCCCGGAGGATAACCTGTTCCTCGGGCGTAAGGTTTTCCTCGCGGATATATTTGGTCACAATAGGATCGATCTCGAAGGGCTGGTCCATAACGTTGAAAGTTGGTAATGCCTTGGCCAAAAGCTTCACGGCATGGTTACCGCTTTAACCACCGGTGCAAGTTAAGATTTATTGATTTTTAATGCAATAGACAAATGGCCGCCGCGAAAAGGAAGCCCGGAATGCCGTTGGCGAGCCATTTCTGAAGCAATATGCTTTTCCGGAGTGCCTCAAGGGCCTGGGTTTTATGATTAAGAACGGTTTGCGGGCTGAGCCGCATGATATTCGCGATCTCGGA